>JBJKRM010000563.1:0-3298 GCA_046704685.1 Rhizomicrobium sp. | reverse complement strand
CTGGTGAAGTCCGCACAGACTAGCGGTCGCGGTGCACCTTGTCTTGTCCCAGTGGCTCGTAAGGCATCGCGGCGGCAGCATTTTTTCTTGGCTGCCCAGGCCGGGCATGGCAAGCAAGAAAGCGGTGAGGTGACTAGCTTTTCACGATCCGCAATTCGAAACCGCGCGCCATGGCATCCACCACGATCTGAGGGTTGGCGAGTACGTCCCCCTCCGGAAACACCAGCACACGATAACCACTGCTGCGCAACCACACAATCTGCTCGGGATCGCGCGCCTCTGGCCCTTCCAGCAGCACCACAACGCGCGCAGCAGGGCAGATGAAATCGACGACATATGGACCAACGCGCTCGCTCTCTTGGAAGCGTAGGCCCGCAATCTCACGCTCCTTGAGCACGGCCCACAGTCGCGCGGCGGCATCGCTGCCTGCTGCCTGCGATGCCCGTAGACGGTTGCTCGCCTTCAGCGTCTTGCGGGCGCGCAAGGCGGTGCGGCGGCGGAGAGGCTTTTTGCGCTGGAGCAGAGCTCATGCCTCCAAAATATCCACCCGCAGCATAGCGGAAAAGTCGGGCGAGAGGGTAGATGAGAGGAATGCTGCACCTGAAATGCTTGCTGGCGAAGTCGCGGCCGGAATGGGTCTTCACGTAGCGCTCAAATTGAACGGCCTTTTGCTTGTCGCTAAAGGCGACATTGGTCACTAGGCGCTATGGCTTGAACTTGGATGTGGGAAGCGCCCCTCCGGCATTGTGACCTCTCATTCGGTTGCGCAGGTCGTCCGTGAGCCCGACATAGTTCTGTGATGGGGCAGGGATGCTCTCAAGCAGATAGACCACTTCATCGCCTCTGCTCCAGTATTGTTCGAGCAGGAGCTTAGTCTTCTCTGATGTCGTGGAGAATGCTTTGGCAGGCGATGCTCGCGGCAAGCAGTCCGGCTTCGCCGAAGGGGCTACCCTGGGCAAGCTTCACTCGCTATCGCAAGCGAAGCTTGGTGGAGCCAAGCGGGATCGAACCGCTGACCTCCTGCATGCCATGCAGGCGCTCTCCCAGCTGAGCTATGGCCCCGACCGTGGTGTCCGGACCTGGGGGACCGGACGACCTGTAACTACACTAACGCTCGTCCTTTTCAATATCAGCGTCAATAATGCCGCTGACGTCGTCATCTTCTTCTTCCACCTCTTCGAGAAGGTCGTCGTCTTCGCCCTCTTCGACGTCCTCATCATCGAGGTCCTCGAGGGCGGCGTCCTCGCCTTCCACCACCGACATGCCGGCATCGGCCGTGTCGTTGTCCTCGACGGTCTCTTCTTCTTCCTCGTCGTCGTCGCTGGCCTCGACCTCGGACTCTTTTTCGGCGGGCGCTGCGGTTGCCTCTTCGGCCTCCGTCGCTTCCTCCTCCGTCTCCTCTTCCTCGGGCTCGTTGGCGGGAACCTGGGATTCGGCGGCCTCAGGCTGGCGCGGACGGCGCTGCTTGTAGAGCGCTTCGGGCTCGAAAGCGTAGGCGCATTTCGGGCACTCGATGGGGCGCTTGGAAAGGTCGTAAAAGCGCGCACCGCAGCTCGGGCAAACGCGTTTTGTCCCAAGATCAGCTTTGACCAATTGCGTAATCCTGTTCAGTTCCGAAGGGCGGGTCGTTTGCCATGGCTGGGACAGCGTGTAAAGGGTCAGAATTGGGCAAAATGGCCCAGGTGGCGGCTGCCGCCGGCCGCGGCGGTCCGTCGGGCAGGGCCTTGACGGGGCTGACGGTTCGGCTAGGCAATCCAATTTGTTTCCGGAGAGATCTTCATGCCTAAAGCCGTTCGCCCGCTAAAAGGCTGCCGTTCGCCGGCCCTGAAGGGCATGGCGACCGTCCCTGGTGATAAGTCCATCTCCCACAGAGCCCTGATTCTGGGGGGGCTGGCGCTGGGTGAAACCCGGATTACCGGGCTTTTGGAGGCCGAGGACGTTCTCAACACCGCCGAGGCGGTGCGGGCCTTCGGGGCCCAGGTGGTCCGTCAGGGCCCCGGGGCCTGGAAAGTGAACGGGACCGGTGTCGGCGGCTGGCGCCGGCCCGAGGATGTGCTGGATTTCGGCAATTCCGGCACGGGTTCCCGCCTGATGATGGGGGCCATGGCCACCACTCCAGTGACCGCGGTGTTTTCGGGCGACGCCTCCCTAAGGAAGCGGCCGATGGGCCGTGTTCTGGAGCCGCTGCAGCTGTTCGGGGCGGAATACGAGGCCCAGCCGGGCGGGTTGATGCCGGTCACGCTCAAGGGGGCTGGCCAGGCGATCTGTGCCGATTATCTGGTTCCGATGGCCTCCGCGCAGGTGAAATCCGCCATGCTGCTGGCGGCGCTGAATGCCCCCGGCCGTTCGCGCATCTCCCAGGCGACGCTGACACGCGATCACACCGAACGCATGTTGGCGGCCTTCGGTGCCGACATCACGGTCGAGCCCTTGCCGGACGGCGGCGAGGCGATCTCGCTGATGGGCGAAGCCGAGTTGAAGGCGATCAGCGTCGCCGTGCCACGCGATCCCTCGTCGGCGGCCTTCCCGCTGGTGGCGGCCCTCATCGTTCCCGGATCGGAACTCGTGCTCTGTGATGTGCTGCTCAATCCGCGCCGCACCGGGCTGTTCGACACCCTGCGCGAGATGGGCGCCGCGATCGAGGTCAGCAATCCGCATCAGTCGGGCGGCGATCAGGTCGGTGACCTGGTGGTGCGTGCTTGCGCGCTGAAAGGGGTGGAAGTGCCACCGGACCGGGTCCCCGCCATGATCGACGAGTTTCCCGTCCTGGCTGTTGCCGCCGCCTTTGCCGAAGGCCCTACCGTGATGCGCGGTCTCGAGGAACTGCGCGTCAAGGAGAGCGACCGGCTTGCTGCCATCATCAAAGGATTGCGCGCCAATGGCATCACCGTTGAGGAACTGGAAGACGGCATGGTGGTGGAGGGCAAAGGCGCAGGTGGCGTGCCTGGGGGCGGCACGGTGGTCACGCATATGGATCACCGCATCGCCATGAGTTTCCTGGTCATGGGCCTTGCCGCCCGCGGTGCTGTGAACGTCGATGATGCCGCGATGATCGCCACCAGCTTCCCGGATTTTGAGAGCCTGATGGGCGGCCTGGGCGCGGTGCTGGAGTTGGTCTGAACCGACTTTACCGCGCACCCGTGATGCGGTTCTCCAGTATGCACAGGCTGGTTCCAGAAATATGCCGCAGACTCCGGAAGCGTTTGTCGGTCTGGTACAGGCGATCCAGGCATCGCGTGACACCCGTCGCCTTGCCGTTGTCGTTCCACAGGACAGTTCGGCCGGGCCTGACTAGTTG
>JBJKRM010000562.1:0-6397 GCA_046704685.1 Rhizomicrobium sp. | reverse complement strand
AAGGGAATATTCCTCCCCCTGAAAGGGGGAGGAAAAAACAAACAGCCGCCGGATGATCCCTCATCCGGCGGCCAGTTTTTTCGGGAGTTCTTCGTTATGCGACGCGGGCCATGCATTGGGCGATGTCGGCTTTCGCGTCAGGCCCGACCGGCGCGATGCCGAATTTCTCCACCAGCACATTGACCAGGGCAGGTGTCAGGAAGGCGGGCAGGGTGGGACCGAGCTTGATGTGCCGCACACCCAGCGCCAGCAGCGTGCACAGGATCGCCGCCGCCTTCTGCTCGAACCACGACACGATCAGCGACAACGGCAGCTCGTTGACGCCGCAGCCGAAAGCCTCCGCCACCTTGGTGGCGATGACGAGCGCCGAATAGGCATCGTTGCACTGGCGGATGACCCACAGGCGCGGCAGCCCCCCGATGGTGCCGAAGTCGTGCTTGTTGAAGCGGTACTTGCCGCAGCCCAGCGTCAGGATGACGGTGTCCTTCGGTGCGTTGTCGGCAAAATCGGTGAAATAGTTGCGGCCGGTCTTGGCGCCGTCGCAGCCGCCCACCAGGAAGAAGTGCTTGATGGCGCCGGCCTTCACCGCCTCGATCACCTTGTCGGCGACACCCAAGACCGCGTCGCGGCCGAAGCCGACCATGATGGACTGCTCGGGCTCATCGGCGTCGAAGCCGGGAAGTTCCAGCGCCTGTTCCACCACCACGGACAGTTCGCTGATGGAGAGATGGCGGATGCCGGGCCAGCCCACCGGGCCGAGGGTATAGAGTCGGCTGCTGTATTTCTTCTGCGGCTTGATCAGGCAGTTGGAGGTGAGGATCACCGGCCCGGGAAAGTCGGCGAATTCGAACTGCTGGTCCTGCCAGGCGCCGCCGTAATTGCCGGCCAGGTGCGGATAGGCTTTCAGCTTGGGATAGCCGTGCGCCGGCAGCATCTCGCCATGGGTATAGACGTTGATGCCGGTGCCCTTGGTGGCTTCCAGGATGGCGAGCAGGTCTTTCAGGTCGTGGCCCGACACCAGGATCGCCTTGCCCTTGACCGGCGTCACCCGCACCGGCGTCGGCGTCGGGATGCCGAAAGTGGTGGTGTTGGCCTTGTCGAGGGCTTCCATTGCCGCGAAGTTGACCATGCCGAGCTTCAGGGTCTCATCGAGCAGCACGCCGAGATCGGCAGTGTCGGTGGCCAGAAGATCAAGCGCGCGTTCGACGCCGGCGAACACCTCGTCGCGCTCCTCGCCCAGCACGCCGGCGTGATGGCCGTAAGCGGCGACGCCCTTCGCCGCATAGAGCAGCAGCGAACGCAGGCCGACGGCATCCTCGCCCAGCTTGTCCTCATCGGCCTTCACCGCCGCTTGCGGCGCTTGGACGAGCAGGCCGCCGAGCTCGGCAGCCGGTTCGAACGCCGCCGGTCCCGACAGGGTTTCGGGCGTCAGGTCCTTTTTGCGCGCCGCGCTTTCGTACAGCGCTTTGACGCGGTCGCGCACCTGGGCGGCCTCGCCGATCCAGGCGACGAATTTGGCGGCATCGAAATTGACATTGGTCAGGGTGGTGAAGATGGCGAATTGCAGGAAGCGGTCGGCCTCCACATCGCTGGCGCCCAGCGCCCGGGCGCGCGTGGTGTATTGCGCGATGCCCTTGCAGAGATGGATGAGGACGTCTTGCAGATCGCTGGTCACGGCGTCCTTGCCGCAGGCGCCGCGCGAGCCGAAGCAGCCGAATTTGCCTTCATCGAATTGGGTTTGTTCACACTGATAACAGAACACTTTGAGTCTCCCGAATTGCCGTCATGCATAAAGAAGTATTGTCCATACTCCTTTTATGGAAATGTACGCCCCCCGAAACAGGTATGTGAAATGGCGGATTGACGCAGAGCCAAGATGTCCGTTGTTGACGTGCGATCCGCTCGCATGGCGGCGACCGGCCGCGCCCTCGCATCGGCGCGATTTCCTGGCATAATCCCGCCAGGGGACATGGGGGACGGCATGCGCTGGCGTTTTTATGCGCGCGTGATCGGAGTGCTGATCGCGTTCATCACGGCCGCGGCCGGCTTACTCCTCATTGAGCCCCGTCTCGTCGCGATCGGCATCGCCGTGCCGCAGGGCTATGAGCCTGTCGGCGCTCTGCTCCTTACTTCCGCTGTGTTGTCGCTGATCTGTGTTGCTACCAGAGTGCCGCGGACCTTTTCGGAGACCATGCTGCAGCGCACATTCATCACGGCGCCGTTGTTTGCCGTCGGGGTGATCGCGCTCATATTGGCTTGGTACGGCGCCACCGCCCACCGCTATTGGATCGTGTTGCTGGCGATCCCGGCCGTGGGATCGTTCCTGTCGCTGTTGCGGGACTGGTTGCCGCTGCATGCCGGTGTTGGAGCGGAACAGGTGGGTCTCACGCCCGAATCCGGCCGGACACTGACAATGCGGGAAGGCCTGCTCGTCGGTGTGCGCGCGGTCGGAGTCTTGCTGGCCTACTATTCGGCTGGTTGGATCATCCTGGTGGGCATTCCTGTCTTCGGCGCGCTCAAGGCCCTGCTGTTTACTTCCGTGCCTTGGGGTTGGACGCAGTTTCTGGCCTCTCTTATGGCGCAGCGCTGGGTCCTGTGGGTTGCCGTCTTCCTGCTGTTCTATCTCTGTCTTGTGTTGGTGGTGGTGGCGGGGCAGCGGCTGCGCGTTCTGGGCGTGCGCGATGCCGACCGCCTGCTGACGCTGCGCGAACTTGGTTTCATCGAGCGCGCCTTTGAAGAGACCGCGGAATATGCCGACCGCGCCCATTATCCCGAACGCATGCTGGGGATGAGCTTCGCCACCATGGTCGCCGGTCTCGTGCTCGCCGCGATCTGTTTGGCCGCCGTCTTTTGGGCCACCGTCGCGCCGCTGCCGGTACCACCGCTGCCTGCCGATGTCTGGTTCGTCGCCAGTCCCGACGACGGGCTTTCCGTGGGCCTATTGGCCGGCTGCTCGGTGCTGCTCTTCGCGACCGGTCTGCCGGTTGCCGCAATCGCGTTGTTCTGGCGGCGCTATGCCGAGCGCGCCGGCTGGCGCAAGCTGGCGCGCAGCGAAGGCTTTGCCGGCGTAACGCGCCGCCTCGTGCTGCTGGCGCGGTTACATCGCTTGCCGGAACCCTTTTCGGCACCGCGCTTCCTGGCCCGCGAAGGCCGTCGCATCTCGCGCGGCGCGCTGGCGCTGCTGTTGCTTGCGTTTGGTGCAATTGCGGCTGTCGCATGGTACCAGACGCAAATCCCCGTCATCGGTCCCACCGGCATTGATCTGGTTGATCCTTGGACGGCGCACCGCACGCATCTGGACTTCGGCGATGTCCGGAGTCTGGAGTTGCGTTGCACGATCGACAAGGACGGCCGCCGCACCGTCGGCATCATGCTGCATCTGCCGTGGTGGCGCAGCGTGGATCTGGCGCGCGGCAAGTACAGGATCGAAGGCGCCTTGCTGCGGATCGACCGTCGGCTCAGGCATGAAGGCACGCCGGTGCACTTCGCACACGACGAGCACGGCCGCCCGCTCTATGACCCGGCCTGCGTGCGCGCGGAACAGAAGGCAGGTGATCCGGTGGCGACGGATGTACTGCACCTGGACACCTGGGAACGCCGTTCGCACACTTTGCTGCAGTGAGGCGGACCGCTCCGGTGCTGTGCGTTGCCCGGCGGCGGCCGGCCGGTTGTGCCGGGCATGTTTAGCCATACGGATTTCCGTATTTTCTCTCTTTATACGCTTTTGCGTATATGACCACTTTATACGGAAATTCGTATATTGACTCCATATACGGAAAAGCGTATATCTGGGATGTGAGGTGACACATGGCCCCCGTCTTCAGGACACCCAGGCAGCTCGGTTCGGAACTGCGCCGGCATCGCAAGAGCCGCGGTCTCACCCAGGCCGAGCTGGGGCTTCGCATCAGCCGTCGCCAGGCGACGATCTCGACACTCGAGTCGGAGGGCAATGCCACGCTCGACACGCTGTTTGCCGTGCTGTCGGCGCTGGACCTCGAACTCGCGATCCGGCCGCGCTCCAAGGGCGCCCGCAGCAAGCTGGGAGATATCTTCTAGTGCCGCGCCGCCGCACATCGGGACGGTTGCACGTTTTTCTGAACAGCCGGTTGGTAGGCCAACTCAATCGCGCGTCCTCCGGCGCCGTCGACTTCCGCTATGCGCCGGATTGGCTCGCATGGCAGCACACCCTTCCCGTGTCGCTGTCGCTGCCGCTGCGCGAGGACCGCTATATCGGCGCTCCCGTCATCGCGGTGTTCGACAATCTGTTGCCGGACAATGCGGGCATCCGCCGCAAGGTTGCGGAACGCGTGGGAGCAGGGGGAGATGATGCCTTCAGCCTGTTGGCTGCGCTGGGGCGCGACTGCGTCGGCGCCCTGCAATTCCTGCCCGAGGATGAGGAACCGGGTCCGGCCGGACGCATCGAAGGGCATGCCGTCAGCGACGCAGGAATAGCCGATATGCTGGCCAATCTGGCGCGCAATCCGCTTGGACTGGATCGCGACGACGATTTCCGCATCTCGATCGCCGGCGCCCAGGAAAAGACGGCCCTTCTGCGCCACCGCGGGCGCTGGCAGAAGCCGGTCGGAACGACGCCGACCACGCACATTCTGAAGCCCCAGATCGGCCGGCTGCCCAACGGCATCGATCTCTCCCATTCCGTCGAGAACGAATATTTTTGCCTCGCTTTGACCAAAGCCTTGGGGCTGCCGAGTGCCCATGTCGAAATGGCGACATTCGGCACGACGCGCGTTCTCGTCGTCGAGCGTTTCGACCGCCTGATGACCGGGGACAAACGCCTGTTACGCGTGCCGCAGGAGGTTATGTGCCAGGCCTTGTCGGTGCCATGGGCCGACAAATACGAAAGCCACGGCGGCCCGGGCATTCAGCAGATCCTGAAACTTCTCGAGGGCAGCGACGACGCCGAGAAGGATCGCAAGGCCTTCCTCAAAACCATGATCGCCTTCTGGCTGATCGGCGCCACCGATGGGCACGCCAAAAACTTCAGCGTCTTTCTCGAACCCGGCGGCGGTTTCCGGTTGACACCCCTCTACGACGTGATTTCGGTCCAGCCGAGTTTCGCTGCCCGTCAAATCCGGCGCAACCAGATGAAGCTCGCCATGGCGGTCGGCGACAATCGCCACTACACGGTCGAATCCATCACCGGGCGCCACTTCGTCCAAAGCGCCATGAAAGCCGGGCTGGGCCGCCCAGTGGCGCTCGGTGTCATCGACGACATTCTGGGCACGGGCCAACAGGCCCTTGAAACCACGCTTGCCGGATTGTCGTCCGGATTTCCGATGGCCATTGCCGAAGCAATCGCCCGCGCCTTTCGATCCCGTCTCAAAGCGCTGGCGAGCGAGCGCGATCGTCTATCCTGATGCGAAGGAGAAATTCTTCGACAACCAGCAACCCTACTCCGGCTGATCGCCGTTGTTGTCCGGCCCGTTCTGCTGCTGCTGTTGCTGCTGGTCCTGTTGCGCCTTCTTGGGCGGCTGGTTCTCGTCGTCGTCGCCGAACAGCCAGTTGAAGAAGTTGCCGATCACCGAGCGGTGGTGTTGCGGCTGCTGCTCCTGCTGGGTCTGCGGCTGGTTCATCGCCGATTCGTCGTCCACCGCCGAGCCGGTGCCGGTGGAATCGACCATGAATTCGCCGTTGGGCGGCGGCGGCGGCGTGCGGTCGAGCTGGCGGGACGGCTGGCCCTTTTCCGCCACCGTCATCTCGTCCTTCCAGATCCGCGCCGGCAGGCTGCCGCGCGTCACCCCCCGCATCGGCGAGGAGTCGTCATTGCCCACCCACACGCCGGTGACGTAATCGGTGGTGAAGCCGACGAACCAGGCATCGTGATAATCCTGCGTCGTGCCGGTCTTGCCGCCCGCTTCATGCCCCACCAGCGCCGCGTGCCGGCCGGTGCCGTGGGTCACCACGCCATAGAGCATGGCGGTGAGGTCGCGGTTGACGTGGCGCGCGATCACCCGGTCGGGCTGCTGCTGCTGGCGCTTGTAGATCACCCGCCCGTCGCCGCCGTCCACTTCCGTCACCATATAGGGATGCTCGCGCAAGCCGCCGGAGGCGAACGTGGCATAGGCGCTGGTCAGCTCGAGCGGGGTCACTTCGCTGGTGCCGAGCGCCAGCGAGGCATTGGGAACCAGCTTGGAGGTGATGCCGCAGCGCTTGGCCGCCTCCACCACCGCATCGACGCCGATCTCCTGCGCCAGGTTGACGGTGATGGTGTTGACCGAATGGGCCATGGCGTCGGCCAGCGTCAGCGGCTGGTCGTAATGGCGGCCGCCGAAATAGGTCGGCGACCAGCCGTTGATGTTCACCGGCACGTCCTCGCGGGTGTCCCAGGGCGACAGCCCGGCTTCCAGCGCCGCCAGATAGACGAACGGCTTGAAGG
>JBJKRM010000561.1:0-3688 GCA_046704685.1 Rhizomicrobium sp. | reverse complement strand
AAAACCAACAAGGCAAGCGCAGCCACTGCACGTCTCATGGCCCAACGATAGGCCTCGGGCGTGATATCCACCATTCACTTCGGCTTGATTGGACGACGCCAAGCATTGGAGCGCAAGTTGGAAATAGCTGCGCCACAGATGCCTATGCGGTGATTGCGAGTTGTTCGCGCTCTGCAGGACGGCTCGACGGGCGCCCATCACGCGCCCGCCGCCCGACCAACCTAGGCCGTCGCGAGCTGGCGCAGCATGTAAGGCAGGATGCCGCCGTTCTTGAAGTAAGCCACTTCGTCCGCCGTCAACAGCATCAACACCAGCGGCAGATCGGCGGTGCGCCCGTCCGCATAGTGGATGGTGGCGGTGACCGTCATCAGCGGCTTCAACGCGCCGGAGAGACCTGGGATGTCGATGACCTCCTCGCCCGTCAGACCGTAGTCCTTGCGCGACTTACCGGCCTCGAAGACGAAGGGGGCCACACCCATGCCGACGAGATTGGAGCGGTGAATACGCTCGAAACTCTCAGTGATGACGGCCTTGACGCCAAGCAGCTTGGGCCCTTTGGCCGCCCAGTCACGCGACGAGCCGGTGCCGTATTCCTTGCCGCCGACCACCACAACCGGCACGTTGTCGGCCTTGTACTTCTGCGCCGCATCGAAAATCGCCATCTCCTCGCCTGAGGGATAGTGGATGGTGTTACCGCCTTCCTTGCCGCCGAGCATCTCGTTGCGGATCCGGATGTTGGCAAAGGTGCCGCGCTCCATCACCTCGTCGTTGCCGCGGCGCGAGCCGTAGGAGTTGAAATCCTTCAGCGCCACGTCGTGGTCCTGCAGGTAAAGGCCCGCGGGTGCCGTCGGCTTGATCGAGCCGGCCGGAGAGATGTGATCGGTGGTGATGGAATCACCGAACAAGGCGAGAATGCGCGCGCCTGTAATGTCGCTGAGCGGCGCGGGCTCCATGCCCATGCCGTCGAAATAGGGCGGGTTCTTCACATAGGTCGAGGCGGGATCCCAGTCATAGGTCTGGCCCTTGCTGACCTTGACCTTCTTCCAGTTGGTATCGCCTTCGAACACATCGGCATAGCGGGCGCGGAAGGCCGATGCCTTCACCGCCTTGCGCACCGCTTCGGCCACCTCCTTGGTGGTCGGCCAGATGTCCTTCAGATAGACCGGCTTGCCGCCCTTGCCGGTGCCGATGGGATCGCTCGTCAGGTTGATGTTCATGGAACCGGCGATCGCATAGGCCACCACCAGCATTGGCGACGCGAGATAGTTGGCGCGCACCTGCTGATGCACGCGGCCTTCGAAGTTGCGGTTGCCGGACAGCACCGAGGCCACCGCCAGATCGTTGGCGCTGATGGTCTTGGACACCGGCTCGGGCAGCGGGCCGGAATTGCCGATGCAGGTGGTGCAGCCGTAGCCAACGAGATTGAAGCCAAGCTTGTCGAGGAATTTGTCGACGCCGGCCTTGGCGAGGTACTCGGTCACCACCTGGCTTCCCGGCGCCAACGACGTCTTCACCCAGGGCTTCACCTTCAAGCCCTTCTCGATCGCCTTCTGGGCCACCAGTCCCGCCCCCACCATCACATAAGGATTGGAGGTGTTGGTGCAGGAGGTGATGGCGGCGATCACCACGTCGCCGTGGCCGAGCGTGTAGTCGGCCCCTTCCACCGCAACACGGGTATCAGGATCGTTCTTGCGATAACGCTCTGTGAGGGCAGTCGCGAACGCCTCTGCCGCGCTCTTCAGCGGCACGCGATCCTGCGGCCGCGCCGGGCCGGCGAGACTCGGCTCGACAGTGGAAAGATCAAGCTCCAGCGTGGCGGTGAACACCGGCTCTTCGGCCTTGCCGTTCCGGAACATGCCCTGCGTTTTGGCATACTTCTCGACCAGGGCCACGCGTGCCGGCTTGCGGGCCGTATCCTTGAGATAACGCACCGTCTCAACATCGACCGGAAAGAAGCCGCAGGTGGCGCCATATTCGGGGGCCATGTTGGCAATGGTGGCGCGGTCTTCCAGCGCCATCTCATCGAGGCCCGGCCCGTAGAATTCGACGAACTTACCGACCACGCCCTGCTTGCGCAGCATCTGGGTGACGGTGAGCACCAGATCCGTGGCCGTGACGCCCTCAGACAGCTTGCCGGTCATGCGGAAGCCGACGACTTCGGGAATCAACATCGAGATCGGCTGGCCCAGCATCGCCGCCTCAGCCTCGATGCCGCCAACGCCCCAACCCAGGACGGACAGGCCGTTTATCATCGTGGTGTGGCTGTCAGTGCCGACCAGCGTATCGGGGAAGGCGTAGGTGACGGCCTTCCCTTTCTTGTCCTTGCCTTTCCGGGTCCACACGGTCTGCCCGAGATATTCGAGATTGACCTGGTGACAAATGCCGGTGCCGGGCGGCACGACACGGAAATTGGCGAAGGCCTGCTGGCCCCAGCGCAGGAAGGCATAGCGCTCGCGGTTGCGCTGGTACTCAATGGCGACATTCTGCTTGAAGGCGGTGCGCAGACCGAAATTGTCGACCATCACCGAATGGTCGATGACGAGGTCGACCTCGGCGAGCGGATTGATCTTCTCGGGATCACCGCCCAGGTTTTTCATGGCATCGCGCATCGCGGCCAGATCAACCACGGCCGGGACGCCGGTGAGATCCTGCATCAGGACGCGGGCCGGGCGGAAGGCGATCTCGCGATCGGATTTGCGACTCTTGACCCAAGCGGCTACGGCTTTGATGTCTTTCGCCGTCACCGTCTTGCCGTCCTCGTGCCGCAGCAGGTTTTCGAGCAGCACCTTCATCGAATAAGGCAATCGGGAAATGCCCTTGAGGCCGTTCTTCTCTGCCGCTGCGAGGCTGAAATAGACATAGGTCTTGCCGCCCACCGTCATGGTCCGGCGGGATTTGAAAGTGTCGAGGCTGGTCTTCACGAAAAGCGCCTTTGAATGGGGTGGAAGGATGCGTGGTTTAGTGGAATTCTATAGGAATTCCAAGGGAGGCCGCGATGTCCCCAAGCGTTCGCGTGGAACAGCTCGAAGCGGTCACAACGGTCATTCTCGACCGCCCAGCCGTGCGCAATGCGGTGGACCGCGCCACAGCGGATGCGCTTGCTGCCGCTTTTGCCGCCTTCGAACAGGATGACAGCGCCAAAGTAGCCGTTCTGTGGGGCGCCGGGGGCACGTTCTGTTCCGGGGCCGATCTCAAAGACCTCGCCCACGGCCGCGGCAACCGTTTGGCGGTGCCCGCCAAACATCCCGATCCGCTGAGCGTCGATGCGCCGATGGGCCCCACACGTATGCGGCTATCAAAGCCAGTGGTCGCGGCGGTATCGGGCTATGCGGTGGCAGGCGGCCTGGAACTGGCGCTGTGGTGCGATCTGCGCGTGGTGGAAGAGGACGCTGTGTTCGGCATCTTCAGCCGGCGTTGGGGCATACCGCTGATCGACGGCGGCACCGTGCGCCTGCCGCGGCTGATCGGCCAGTCGCGGGCCCTCGACATGATCCTGACGGGCCGTGCGGTTTCGGCAAACGAGGCGTTCACCATGGGATTGGCCAATCGCATCGTCCCTAAGGGCCGGTCGCGGCCCGAAGCCGAAGCCCTGGCCCACCGCATGGCCGCCGCGCCCCAGACCTGCCTGCGCAGCGACCGCTCATCCGTATACGAACAGTTCGACATGCCTCTGGTGACGGCCATCGAG
>JBJKRM010000560.1:0-3469 GCA_046704685.1 Rhizomicrobium sp. | reverse complement strand
GCGGTAACGCCGACGATCACGTCGGTCGCCATGTCCCATACGCGCGTGATCAGGAGCATCATCCACAGCGCGCCGGCGGCCAAACCGAAAACGTCGGTGTAGAAATAGAGCTGAAAGTAGACGAACGACATCCAGAACAGGTTGGAAGCATTGTCGCCGAGGCTGTAGCCGATCTTCTCGAATACCGTCAGTTTGCGGCCTGTCATCCTGAACCCCCTGTTCGCGGAAAGCGCTTACCTTTTGGGCCAAGGTACGCGGTTTTGGACCGCTCGGCTACTCCCCGGTGGTCGCAGGATTGTTGACGACATCTCAGTCCGGATGATCCAGGCGATAATTTTCAGCGTGACCGGCGGCGCGGGCCGCGGCGCTGCCGTGGCGGCTGGCCCAGGCTTTGGTCAGCTCGGCTCCCAACAGGAACATCTGCGCGGAATAGTAGATCCACATCAGCACGGCGATGGCCCCGCCAGCGGCCCCATAGCGGGTGCTGAGCGCCGTCAGCCCGAGATAGAGCGCAATCAGATATTCACCGATGAGAATCAGGACAGTGGTGATGATCGCCCCCGCCATCACGTCGTGCCACAACAGCGCACGGTTGGGCAGCACCCGGTAAATGGCCGCGAACAACAGGCTGAGGAGAAAGGCCGAGAACACCAGGTTGCCGACCCACACCACGGAGCCGCCGATGCCGAACAAGGATTCGAAATAGCGGCCGAAGATGCTGACCAGCGCGTTGACGAACAGCGAGAAGACGAACAGGACGCCCATCAGCGGCACCAGCGCGATCGCCTGCAACCAGGTGCGCGCCATGCGCCGGAAGGTGAAAGGCGGATCCGGCGTTTTCCAGATGGCGTTCAGCGCCGATTGCAACTCGATGAAGACGCCGCCAGCGGTCAGCACCAGAATGACGAAACCAATCACCGTGGTCCAAACGCTGTGAAAACTGCTGGCGCCTTGCATGGCGGCTTGCAGCGTGGCGGCGGTGCCATGGCCGATGAGATGGCGCATCTCGTAGAACAACCTGGTATGCGCCGCCTTGCTGCCGACCAGAAGGCCGGCAATCCAGACGCAGATGAACAGAATCGGCCCCATGGCGATCATGGCGTAGAAGCTGATCGCCGCGCCGCGGCTGAAGCCGTTGTCGCGGAAGAACTCCGCGCCCGCTTCCTGGAGAAGTGCCCAAAATTCCCGGATTCGCCCCATGATCGGCCCTGGTCTGCAAAATTCCAACGCCTGATCGGGCGCAGGGCTCCGCAACAGCCGCAAATTGGAACGAGTTTCTGCGGCTGACAATAGGCACGCGCGAGCAGCGACCGCGCTAATCGTCCCTGTATGGGTCGTCGCCGAAATGCTCGAAGTCCGGCATCAGAGCGATGATACCGAGCAAACAGGCGACGACGCCGAAGGCCAAAATCGGAAGCGGGATCATGCGAGACAGCATCCCGGCTTCCGAGGCAAAAAGAAACAGCTGCAATGCGACTATTTCAAAAAAAATCGTCGCAAGACAAACAAAGGCACCCGCAAGCGCCGACAAATTAAACAGTGCCCGTTTCATAGGCGGCGCCGCACTGCCGCAAAAAACGCCATTCGCTATTACGTGAGCGATTCCGCCATGGTGCGCATCTGAATCTGGATGATGCGCGAGAGCTTGGGCTGGGTGCAGGCAAACAGGATGGCCTGCGCCACATCGTCGGCATCCAGCATCTCCGATTGCGCCACGGCCTCATCGGTGCGGCCCCGGCCGATGGCGAACTCCGTCTTCACGCCGCCGGGATTGATGGTGCCCACCTTGATGCCGTGCGGCCGCAGCTCCTTGTCGAGGCCTTGCGCGAATCCGACCTGCGCGAATTTGGAGGCGCAATAGGTCGCTTCGCCGGCAAAGCCGTAGACACCGGCCATCGACGAGACGAGGAGAATGAGGCCTTCCTTCTGCTTGATCATCACCGGAACGGTGTGGCGGCAGATCAGCCAGCTGGACCGCATATTGTTGTCCATCATGTCGTCATATTCCTCGACGGAGGTGTCGACGAGGTTCTTGTAATTGCCCACCCCGGCATTGGCGATGCAGATGTCGATGCGGCCGAACACCCTGAGCGCCGCCGACACGGCGTCTTTCGAGGTCTGCTGATCGCGGATGTCGCCGGTGACATAGACGGCGTCGCCTCCGAGCTTCTTGGCTTCGGCCACCACCGCCTCGAGACGCTCCTGGCGACGGGCGGTCACCACCAGCTTGGCGCCCTCGCCCGCCAGCGCCCGCGCCGCGGCCCGTCCGATTCCGGCACTGGCGCCGGTGATAAGCGCGACCTTGTTGCGAAGCCTGTCAGCCATGATCCTCTCCTCCATCGGTTGGCGGCCAGATAATGCTGCCGCCGTCGAAGCGTCAATCTCCCGAACCGCACCGCAACCGCCTCAGACCGGACCCGGGCGGCATCGAACGCCACACATCGTCACCGTTTCAGCGCGCGAACAAAGGCTCGTTGATCACCAGATGCGCAACAACGCTGACGCCATAACCAATGAGAATGACCCACATCCATTTGAGGTGGGAAAGGAAGGTATAATAGCCGCGGCTGATGCCCATCAGCGCCACGCCCGCCGCGGAACCGATGGAGAGCAGCGAGCCGCCGACGCCGGCCGTCAAGGTCAGCAACAGCCACTGGCCGTGGTTCATATGCGGATCCATCAGCAACACCGCATAGGTCAGCGGGATGTTGTCGACGACCGCCGACAGGACGCCGATGATGGTGTTCGCGGCCGTGGCGCCGAAGCCGACATAGAGGAGTTGCGACAGGCCGTGCAGGTAACCCACCGCCGCCAGGCCTCCGACGCACAGCATGATGCCGTAGAAGAACAGCAGCGTGTCCCATTCGATCTTCTCGAAGATGCGGAAAATGTTGAACGGCTCGCGCCCTTCCTCCGCCATCTGCCCGCCCGCCGCCGCCATCTGGCGCGATTCCATGCCGTGCAGGAAGTAGCCGTAGAAGTTGAGCATGCCGAGCCCCATCATCATGCCGAGGAACGGCGGCAGATGCAGGACATGGTCGAGAGTGACCGTGGTGGCAATGGTCGCCAGGAACAGGCCGGCGATGATGAAGCCGCCCTTGCGCACCTTCACATGCTCGTTTTTCGCCGCCAGCGTTTCCTTCGGCAGGAACAGCGACATGATCAAGGCGGGGACTAGCCAGTTGAGCAGCGAAGGCACGAACAGGACGAAGAACTCGAAGAACTCCACCTTGCCCTTCTGCCAGACCATCAGGGTGGTGATGTCGCCGAACGGCGAGAAGGCGCCGCCGGCATTGGCCGCCACCACCACGCTCACCAGGGCGATGACGGTGGCCTTCTTGTGATGCGACAGCGCCGACATCACCACGGTTCCCATCACCAAGGCGGTGGTCAAATTGTCGGCAATCGGCGACAGGAAGAAGGCGCAGACGCCGGTGATCCAGAAGATGCCGCGCACCGAGACGCGCGC
>JBJKRM010000559.1:0-5484 GCA_046704685.1 Rhizomicrobium sp. | reverse complement strand
GATCGAAACCGATACGATGGGCATAGACCGGTCCGAAGGTGAAGACGATCGACCAGGTCAGGCCCGCCAGCAGCGTCGCACCGGCGCCGAGCGGCGAAAGATGAAACAGGCGATGGACACCGAGCGGCTGCGGTGGCGCGCCCGAGGGCGCCGCCTTGTGCGCGACGGCAATCGGAATGGCCGCCATCAGGAACAGTGCCGCGGCAACAAAGAACAAGGCGGGATGCCGGGCATCGCCGAAGCCGATCGGCACCTGGGCAAAGGTCATCCCGGCCATCTGCGCGACCATATAGATGCTAAAGATACGGCCGCGCAGCACATTGCCGACCCGGTCGTTTATCCAACTCTCCACCGCTACATAGGACAGTGAGAGGACGAACCCGGACAACACGCGGAACAGGATCCAGGCCGGCGCCGTCACCAGGAAGGGATGGGCAATGATCACAGCCGCCGCCAGTACCACCGACAGGACATATGCCTTCACATGGCCGAGCCTTCCGATCACCGCGCGTCCCATAAGCGGTGCGACGGTATAGCCGACAAAGTAGGCGGCCATCATCAGACCGGTGATGCGCGACGCAAAGACGGAATCGGCGCGAAGACTGATCAGGTCGGTCTGCAGACCGTTGCCCGCCATGACAAAGAAGGTGCAAACAACGATCGCCCAAACGGCTGCGAACGTCGTCCGCATTCGACTCCTCATCCTCTGTGACAGCGCTCTGCCCCCCTAACGAGCGAAGGCGCGCCGGGAGCAATTACGTCTTGTCGCTATCTTTCGCGACCGGCTGCAGGATGTCCAGAAGCTGTGACGTCATGGCAAACGGGCCTGCCATCGCGGACGAGGTTTCGGTGGACGGAAAAACACTCCCCCGATGTGGCCCCCACATCGAGGCGAGCACGTCGGCCGTCGTATCGGTGTTGAGGACGCCCTTGTCGAGTGAAGGGACGTCGCCGAGCGCCATCGCCTTGTTGAAATTGATGGTGGGCGTCAGCGGTTGTTTCACGGTCCAGTCATAGACCTCGCGCACCGTCTTTGGCGTACCATCAACGTTGAAGAAAACGTTCTTGTTGGCATCCGCAGCCCTGGGGAAAAGATTGCAGGCGGCCAAGGCGGGATCGTTCTGGCTCATGCGGATCAACTTGCAGGCCGAGCCGGCACCGAACAGATGGCCGGCATAAAGCTCACCATCGGTCACCTCGCGGCCCAACCTGTGCTGCATGATGCTCTGGGTCTGGCGGGTATATTCGCCCGCCATCAGGGCGCTGATCTGCGGGTTGGTGCGCAACTGCAGAACGGCGCTACGGTCCTGCGGGTCGGCGACGCTGAAATGGCCGTTTCTGTCCCTGTGGATCGCGTTGGCGTAGGACCTGAGACCATATTTCGCGCCAAATTCCTTCACCAAGCCAAGCCACGTCTGATCCACGAACTGGAACAGACCCGTGGCGGAGGAATGGCTGGATTTGGCATGCGGCCTGAGGCCGGATTCCCGCATGGCTGTGCCGAGCAGGTAGTTGAAGTCGACGCCGGTGGCCCGGCTCGCCTTTTGGAGCGCAACGACCACAGTATTGGCGGCGGCTCTGGCGGCTTCTGCCAACATTCGGGTTCTCCCGACAGAGTTCGAGGATCAAGCTATGCGGTGTTTTGGTTAAGAAGCGTTAAACACCGCTCGCCAAAGTTGCCCCAACCATTGGTTGTCAAGCGGTGACATGGAGCCGCAAGTTACTGATTTTTCTAGCGAACGGACAAACTAGACGAAAAGCACGTCCTGCTGTTGACGGGCGGACCAGAAGACCCATCCGGCAAACCAAGAAACCGGCAGGCGATCCGCAGCCGGCTCCAGGCAGCGCATCCAACAGACAGAGCGGCACGGTTTCTTCAACGGGTCCAACCAAAGCGTGCATCAATTGCGACCCGTAAAGTTCACGCAACAACTGTTCCATGATCAGGTCATCGACCTCACCCAAGCGTGTTTCCCGTTGCCCCTCTGCTCCAACCGTCAGGCCGTGCTCTCCGCTCGCGGACGGCCGCAACCGCGCTCCTTTGATGAGCCGCAGAGAACATATTCTGCCAATTGCAGAATTCAGCGACGCGCGGCTCGTGGAAGCAATGCTTCGGAGTGCGCGATCACGAACGAAGGCCGATTGCCTTGACACCTTGTCATCCGGCGGTGTGGCAAAAATCGCGCGCTACAATTGGCATTATTGCGGACGCGGCTCAACGAGCGCCATGTCAACGCGTTATGAATCTGTTCGACATGCGCGGTACAGGTGGAAGGCAGGCGAAACCGACAAAAGGGTTCAGGACAATGACCAGAACCAACAGCAAGCGCCAGCAGGTTCCAGAAGTCGATCCCGGCCAACTCCTCCAGGCCCTTGGCATCGTCTATGTCTGGGCTGAAACCGACGAAGAGGAAAGCGGCTGGGAATGGATCGAGGGCGAAGAACTGTTCGACGTGCTCAATCGACTCCGGCGCACTCTGGATGTCGAGCCATCGACTGCCATCGCTCTCTTCCAGCGTTCGCTGGCGTTGTTCTCGTTCTGCCTCGACACAAAGCTGTCGGCTACGCTGTTCGAGGATGGCTTCCCAGGGCGCGAACTCTGCATCGCAGCCAGCAAGGTGCCGGTGCTGAATGAGGAAAGTCTCGAGCGGGGTGAGATCAGCCCCTACTTCGACATCGAGGAATTGCGGGCGGCGTTTCGCGCCGCGCTGAACTGAACGGATAGCACATCGTGAGATTTGGGGATCGCGTATCCTGTCCCCGCACTAGAAGATGTTGATGACCCTCTGAACGAACTCTTCGAGCGCCTCCGGCTCATAGGGCACCGCCTCGCCCTTCCCCCACACCGGACCAGGCCAGGCGGGATCACCGGGATTGCGCGCGATCACATGAATGTGCAGCTGCGGGACGTTGTTGCCGAGATTGGCAACGTTGATCTTGTGGCATCCGGTCAACGCCTTCAGCTGCGACGCGGCAACCGTCAGTTCCTCCGTGAGGATCACCCGGTCGGTTGGATCGAGTTCGAACATCTCGGTGAGATGAGGCCGGCGCGGCACCATAACTAGCCAGGGATATCGCGTGTCATCCATCACCAGAACGCGCGACAGCGGAAGGTCCAGCGCGTGGACGCTAACAGCGGCCAAGCGCTTGTCGAGGAAAAATTCCGACATGGTCAATGTCCCCAGGGGAGCGGCAGTCCCTGCCGCCACAGCAGGTACACAAGATAACACCCATAGGCGATCATCAGCAAAATGCCGCGCGGTCGCGACAGGCGCCAGCGCATGGCCAGAAGCGGCAGAAGCGCCACGCTGGCCACCGCCAGCAGATAGACATCCGATTCGGCCAGAGCCGCCGGGAACGCCAGCGGCCGGATGAGCGCAACGATACCAAGCACGCCGAAAAGACTGAAAACACCAGCACTCAGCAATTGTCCGACAGCGATGCTGGTCTGCCCGCGCATGGCCGAAATGAGCGTGACCGCCAATTTGGGCAGTGACAACCCGACCGCCACGACGGTCAGTCCCACCGTGACCTCGCTCCACCCCAATTGCGCGGCCAGATGAATGCTGCCCAGCACGCCCAGATGAGCCCCCAGCGCCAGCATGGTCAGCCCCAGCGCCAGCAAGAACACGGATGCCGTGATGGATGGGATCTCGGTTTCGGAGCGGAATTTGGCGCGCGCCAAGGGCACGGAGTGCTCAGGGGCACGCCGCCAGTCGGTGACAAACACCAGCCCCACATATGCAAACAGCACCAGGAGCAGCAACGCGCCCGCCTGGCGCGAAACCTCGCCCGCCAGGGCACAGGCGATCAGCGCAACACAGCCAAGCAGCAGCGCACCGCCGTCCCGGAACACCACCTTGGGCGGAGACGCCATGGGATGGATCAACGCACCGAGCCCCATGACGAACAGGATATTGATGATATAGGAGCCGATCAGCCCGCCGAGTGCGATGTCGGGGCTGGACATGGTCGCGGCACGGAAGAGGACAAAACCCTCGGGCAGGACCGTAACGACCGAGATCACCAGAATGCCAATGACCAAGGGCGGAACGTTGAAGGCGCGCGCCAAGCCGACCGCGCCGCGCATCGTCACCTCACTGCCGAACAAGATCAGCAGCAGACCCGAGATCAGGATCCCATTCGCCATTCGCCAGCCCCACTGGCGGTTTCCTTGTGCGGTGTCTCCACCACGGAGTCCGCTCCCGGATTTTTGCCGCGGAAGCGCCGCGGCTCGAAGGCGGCCTCTATCGCCACCCGTTCCAGAACAAGACGCGACGCAACTTCAGCCACAGCCGGTGCAAACAGAATGCCATTGCGATGCTGACCGCTGGCGACGTACAGCCCCTCGAGGCCGGTTTCGCCCAGAATCGGCATGCCGTCGGGCGAACCAGGCCGCAGTCCGGCCCAATGTTCGGTTAACCGCCATTCGGCCAAGCCCGGCATCAGCCCGGTAGATTGCCGATAGAGCCAGCGCAAAGCGGCCTTCGACAGACTGGTGTCGAATCCGGCCCGTTCCACCGTGGCACCGACCAGAAGGCGCCCCCGGCGGGGCGTCAGGTAGATGCCATTGCCCCACACAAGATGCTGGGGCACAGCGGTTCCGTCAGGAGGCGCCAGAACGGCAATCTCCCCCTTCACCGGCACGACAGGCGGCACAACGTCCGGCGGCAACCCCTCCAGACGCGAACTCCATGCCCCAGCGGCAAGGATGAAAGCATCGGCGTAATGCGTGGTGAAGGGCGTGATAATGCCGATTGCCTTGCCGCCGGAATGCTCGAAGCGCACGGCGGTTTCGTTGGTCTGCACGGAGCCCCCAGCCCGCACACAGGCCACGGCCAGCGCACGGCACAAGGCCTGGCTGTCGACTTGAGCCTCGTCCGCCGCAAACTCCGCCCCAGCGATATCCTCGGAGAGCATCGGCTCCATGGCGCGCGCCTGGGCCGCATCGACCTCCCGGCGGCCCGAAGCCGTTTCGCCTTTCATGCGCACCAACAAAGAGCCGCTCTTGCGGTAGTCGATGTCGATTCCCGACACCTGCTGCAACTCTTCGGCAAAGGCCGGCCATAGGGCGCTCGCCCGATTGGCGAACTGCGTTTCGGGCGTCTCGGCCTCCCCCATCTCGGCCGCTGCGGCGATCATGCCCGCAGAAGCCGTGGTGGCGCCGTTGCCGATCTGCGCCCGCTCCAGCACCGTGACGCTCGCGCCCGCTTGCGCCAGCCTCCAGCCGATGCCGAGCCCGGCAACGCCGGCCCCGATCACAACCACCTTCATGAAAACCTCCTAGGAGCGGCAATCTGCACGCCCGCCGAAACGAAACACAGCACACCAAGGATATACGCCACCAGCGGAAATTGGTCGGGAAAAACACAGGCGGCAACAAAAGCAATGGTCAATTCCGCATCGGCGACCATGCCGCGACCAAACCGAATAGCGGCAGCCGATTGCGCCACCAGGGCAAACATCACGAAGACGGCCGCCAGG
>JBJKRM010000558.1:0-2613 GCA_046704685.1 Rhizomicrobium sp. | reverse complement strand
GTGTCATGGCCCGCGACAGCGGGCCATCCAGGTATCAACTGACACATCTTCAAAGAACGATTCTGATGTCACCTGGGTCGCCCGCAATCGCGGGCGATGACAATGAGAGAATTGGGGATTGATGCTTATCCCCCAATCAGCTTCAGCCAGGCGTCTTCGTCGAGCACTTCAACGCCGTGCTTCTGGGCTTCGGCGAGTTTCGATCCGGCACCGGGGCCGGCAACCACGATGTCGGTCTTCTTCGACACCGAGCTTGCCACCTTGGCGCCGAGCGATTCCGCCCGCGCCTTGGCCTCGTGACGGGTCATCTTCTCCAGGCTGCCAGTGAAGAC
This sequence comes from Rhizomicrobium sp., assembly GCA_046704685.1. Classification (GTDB taxonomy): domain Bacteria; phylum Pseudomonadota; class Alphaproteobacteria; order Micropepsales; family Micropepsaceae; genus Rhizomicrobium. Next base: position 2,281 of record JBJKRM010000558.1, on the reverse strand, counting down.
CACGGTCTTGCCGGCGACCGGCGAACCGGATGCGACGGGCGCGGCCACTTCTTGCGGCTCCACGCCGGCCTGCAACAAGCGGTCGATGGCCTCGCGATTGTGCGTCTCATCGAAGAAATCCTTAATGGCCTCGGCCACGGTCTCGCCGATACCTTCGATGCCGGTGAGTTGTTCGATCGCCTCGTCGCCGTCCATGGCGGCGCGCAGGGCGTCGAGCGTATGGAAATGACGGGCAAGTAGCTTGGCCGTGGTCTCGCCGACATGGCGGATGCCGAGCGCATTGATGAAACGGTCGAGGCCGATCTTGCGGCGCGCATCGATGGCGGCAAGCAGGTTGTCCACTTCTTTGAAGGTGCGCTTGTCGTCCTCGACCGCCTTCTTGACCTTCTTGCCGGTTTTCTCTTCGCGCTCCCGCGCCTGTCGTTTGCGCTCCGCCAACAGCGTCGCCTTGACCGTATCGACGTGCTCTTTGAGCCTGAAGATGTCGGCCGGCGCTCTGATCACGCCATCGGCGTAGAAAAGCTGGATGAGGCGATCCCCCAGCCCTTCGATGTCGAAGGCGTCGCGTGAGACGAAATAATAAAGACGCTCCACCACCTGGGCGGCGCAGATCAGGCCGCCGGTGCAGCGGCGGTCGACGTCCTGCTTACCGGTCTTCTCGTCCACTTCGCGCACCGCATGACTGCCGCACACCGGGCATTTGGCGGGAAATTTGTAGGGCTTGGAATCCTTCGGCCGCTTGTCGAGCACGACGCGGACCACCTGCGGGATGACGTCGCCGGCGCGCTGCACCACCACGGCATCGCCGATGCGCACATCCTTGCGGGCGATCTCGTCCTCGTTGTGCAGAGTGGCGTTCGACACCACCACGCCGCCGACCGTCACCGGCTTGAGCTTGGCCACCGGCGTCAGCTTGCCGGTGCGGCCGACCTGGATCTCGATGTCCTGCACCACCGTCTCGGCCTGCTCGGCAGGGAATTTGTGGGCCGTGGCCCAGCGCGGGGAGCGCGAGACGAAACCAAGACGGTTCTGCAGTTCCAGGCTGTCGACCTTGTAGACCACGCCGTCGATGTCATAGGCGAGACCGGCGCGCTTCTCGCCGATGCCGCGGTAGAAGGCCAGCATGGCATCCGTTGTGGTGACGCGGCGCGCTTCGGGATTGACCTTGAAACCGAAAGCCTTGAAGGCCTGCAACATGCCCCATTGCGTATCGGCGGGTAGATCCGACACCTCGCCCCAGGCATAGGCGAAGAAGTGCAGCGGCCGCGCCGCGGTGATGGCAGCATCGAGTTGGCGCACCGACCCCGCGGCGGAATTGCGCGGATTGGCGAACACCTTGTCGCCGGCCGCTTCCTGGCGCTGGTTGAGCGCCGCGAAATCGGCATGGGTCATGTAGACCTCGCCGCGCACCTCAAGCACCTTGGGCGCGGCGCCCTTGAGGCGCAGCGGGATGTCCCGGAGGGTGCGCAAATTGGCGGTGATGTCCTCGCCCTCGGTGCCGTCGCCGCGGGTGGCGCCCTGCACAAAGACGCCATCCTCGTAACGCAGCGAAGCGGACAGCCCGTCGATCTTGGGCTCGCAAACGAAGGCCAGTTCGGCCTCCTCCGTCATGCCGAGGAAGCGGCGGACGCGGGCGCAGAAATCGGCGACGTCCTCGTCGGCGAAGGCGTTGTCCAGCGACAGCATCGGTTTGGCGTGGATCACCTTGGCGAAGCGTTCGCTCGCCTTGGCGCCGACGCGGTGCGACGGGCTATCGGGACGGATCAGCTTGGGAAACCGCGCTTCGATGGCGCTGTTGCGGCGGCGCAGCGCGTCATAGTCGGCATCGGAGATGGTGGGGGCGTCTTCGCCGTGATAGCGCCGGTCGTGCTCGGCGATCTCGCTGGCGAGGCTCTCCAGTTCCTTGGCGGCTTCGCGTTCGTTCAGCTTCTCGATGGGCTTGGCGCCCTTGCCGGTGTCGCCGAAGTCGAGACCGGGAGAAGCGTCCTTCTTCTTGCTCATTTACGACGTCCCGTTGCGGGCAACCAGCCCGGATCATTCCACCCTCCCCTTGAGGGGGGGGTGAGTTCATGCCCTCTTCCGTGCCTTCTTCGTCTGCGCCTCGGCGATCAGGCGGCGGGCGGCGGCGCGGGCTTCTTCGGTGACGGCGGCGCCCGACAGCATCCGTGCCACCTCCTCGAGGCGCGCCTCATCGTCAAGCTGCTCCACAGAGAGCTTATCCCCCTTGCGGCTGACGCGGAAATGCCGCTCGGCGCGGGCGGCCACCTGCGGAGAATGTGTC
>JBJKRM010000557.1:0-3203 GCA_046704685.1 Rhizomicrobium sp. | reverse complement strand
ACCGAGATCGACCGCTACATCACCTGGCCGGGCCAGGCGCTGTCCTACTACATGGGCGAGATGGCGTTCCGCCAGGGCCGCGCCAAGGCCGAGAAGGCGCTGGGCAAGAAGTTCAACATCCGCGCCTTCCACGATGCCGTGCTGCAGCTGGGCTCGGTGCCGCTGCCGGTGCTCAATCAAGCCATTGACCGTTTCATCGCCAGCGGCGGACGTGGGCCCTATCCGGATTTGGAGTAACCAAGACGCCGCTCAAGCATGCGCGCAGCCGCCGCTGCGGGCGTGCGCCGTTCGCCAGTTTGCCGCTGTTTGTGTCCATTCCGATTGCGCTTGATCCGCAATTGATCCGCCGTTTTGGTAAATTGCGAACGCTTGTCAGCAAGGCGGCTTTTTCAGGGCCAAACGAAATAGAGCAACGCAAACAGGCAGATAACCAGAAGCAACGCACCGGCCAGGACATAGCGCATCCGTCTCAGGGTGGCGGCTTGTTTGGCATCGTGTGCGGCAAGCTCTTGCGTTTCGGAGTCTTCGTCCTGCGGCGGAAACGCGGCGTCTTTGTCGAGCATGTCGATGCATTCAGAGCGTGGGCTGGTGCCCCGTCACGCTGGATCTCGGATCATTGCGGCTGTTTCCGATGTTTATCCGGATTGTGCTTGTGGCTCGGCATCGAATAGGTGGCGGCGTTCTCGTTGTTGATAGCAGCGCCGGAGGCCATGCCAGCTCTCGCGCCGGTGTTCAACTGGGCTTGCACGCGGGCCAGTTCCTGCTCGTTCAGGCGTTGCGTCTCCGCGTCGCCGGAACGCATCGGCGTCTTTAGGTGTCGTGTCCAGTGATGGTGGCTGCCGTGACGATGGCTCATTGCGCCGTGGCTGCTGCTGTGTCGATGGTTCATCCAGGCGTGATTGTTGCGTGTGGTATGCGCCGCGGCCATGGGGGTCAGTGCGCCCAGGACGAGTGCTGCAATGGTGATGCATAAGGAACTTCTGAGCATCATGGAGGTCTCCTTCCGATCGCTCTTCCTGCGTCCTGTGCCGTGACGGCCGGCTTGCCAACAACGGGCGGCCGCAAGGCTTGTTCCGTGCCGGCGCTTTGCTGCGGGGCGCTGCGTCGCCGTTTCGAAAGGAACCGGGTGTGCTAGTGTCCCGGTTCCGAAATTCGCCACATCTCGATATTGGCATTGGGCGAACTTCGGAAGCACGACACTAGACCTTGGTCATGGGAACCGAATGCCGTCCGCTCGACGCCTCGCAGTTGCCGCTGGTCATCGACCTGGCGCGGCGCATCTGGCCGGCTGCCTATGCCGGCGTGCTGGCGCCCGGGCAAATCGATAATCTTCTCATGCGCATCTACAGCGCGGAGAATCTCACGGCCGAACTGGCGGCCGGGCATCGCTTCTGGGCGGCTTATGACGACGGTGTGCCGGTCGGCTATGCCTCGGGTTATCGCGACGGGACGGTGGTGTGGATAAAGAAATTATATGTGTTGCCGCAATGCCAGGGTCGCGGCATCGGCCGAATCTTGATGGAAACGATTGTCACCGCTTTTGCACCGTCTGAGGAAGTCAGGCTGCTGGTGAACAACGGCAATGTTGCCGCCCAGGCATTCTATAGCCGCTGTGGATTTGAGCGGATCGCTGCCGTGCCGGTGAAGATGGGCGACTTCGGCTTCACGGATTTCGTCTACCGCAGGCGCAATCACCCGTCACCCCGGCAAGTCACACCCACATGACGGCATCATCACCTATGCCGCTTGCCGGTAGATTCGCTAATTGGTTGCACAACTTACAAATTTTAATGATGCTGGTCAACTGGCGGCAAACATGGGTGAGATACGATCGTTTTCAGACAATGGACAAGTGTAAGTGACACTTATTGCGGTAACGGCAGGCCTGTCAGCATCGGTACAACCGATGAGTTGAAAAAAAACACAAAACCGTGTCTGTTGCACCTGCAAACAAGCTGGATATGGGGCATGGACAGCGAAGATCCCGCTGCGTTCAATGATTGGCTGGAACCTTCCGAATTGGTGCGGGAATCAAACCACCGCATTGCCAATCAATTAACGCTGCTGGTTGGCATGATCCAACTGCGGATCGATGGACTGAAGCGAGGCCCTGATCAACTTTCGCGCGAGGAGGCGATGGAACTCCTGCGCAATGCGGCGTCACGTATCGTGGCGATTGGCCATCTGCATCGCCATCTGGCGTTGTCCGGCCATATGCAGATCGAGCTTGGTCCGTTTCTCTCCTCGACGCGCGCCGAGTTGCTGGCTTCGCTGTCGGCGGAGGATCGCGTCCGGGTCAGCGAGAACCTGTTGCCGGACTGCCGGGTGACCGGGGAACAGGCGTCGGTTTTGGCGCTGGTCATGAACGAGATCATCATCAACGCCCTCAAATACGCCCATCCCGACGGCCTGCCGGTGGCGATCGCGCTGTCTTGCGAAGCGGTGGAAGGCGGCATCGTGGTGAAGATCGCCGATGACGGCATCGGTCTGCCGGACGGATTCGACGAACGGCGCCACGGCGGCGTCGGTTTCAAGCTGATCCGCAGTCTGATCGGCAAGATTGGCGCCGCGCTCGATCTGCAATCCGGCCCGCTGGGGCTGTGCTTCCGCATCATCGTGCCCAGTGGCTGAATCCGCTCAGTGCCGGGCGTTGCGGTGCACCCGGGCGCGATAGGCGGCGGCGATTTGTTCGGCGTGCGAGGCGGTCTGGAACAGGTCGTCGCTGGCCGGCAGCAAAAGCTGTTCGATCTCGTCCTGCCCGATGAGGCCGCCGTCCGCCAGGATGTGGCGCACCTCGGCGCCGGCCTCGTGCAGCGCCCGTCCCACCAGCAGGCAGCGATGGCAGTCGAGCGGCTCTTTCTCGGCGCACAACAGGCAGAGGCGCAGCCACGCCGCCTCGCCGAGCAGGCGCGTCAGCGCCGTGCGGAAGGCGGGCGTTTCGGCGATGCGTTCGTAATCGGCGATGCCGTCGGCATACAGCGTTTCATCCGCCGGCCGCCCGCCCAGTTCGCGTCCCAGCCACAGATAGCAGAGCCCCGCCGCGTGCAGCGCCTGTTCCAGCGCCGACTTGTTGTAATGCGGCAGCCGCCGCGAGGCCGGCGTCGAGCGCACATCCACCACCATCTCGACGCTTTGGCTGGCGAGCAGCGCCAGCAGGCGTTCCATCGCATGATTGGAATGGCCGATGGTGAAGACGACGGGCA
>JBJKRM010000556.1:0-4869 GCA_046704685.1 Rhizomicrobium sp. | reverse complement strand
ACCAGTCCAATTACGATTTCATCCTCAAGGTGCTCGACGCCAAGGACCGCATCCCCTACGGCGGCCTCGATCACAATCACGTCTACAACTTCTGGCAGGACGCCGAGCACCCCAAGGGCATCTGGCGGCGCACCACCATCGCCGGCTACGCCCACGCCGATCCCAAATGGGATGTCCTGATCGACCTCGACAAACTGGCGGCCAAGGAGAAGGAGGATTGGGTTTGGAAGGGGGCCCAGTGCTCGGCAACGCAAAACCGCTGCCTGATCAGTCTTTCACGGCGCGGCGGCGATGCCGTGGTGGTGCGGGAGTTCGATCTGCCCTCCAGGACGTTTGTGAAGGACGGGTTCAATCTCCCTGAGGCCAAGTCCTCGGCGGTCCTGCTGGACGACAACACCGTCTTGTTCGGCACCAATTTCGGCCCTGGTTCGATGACCACATCGGGCTATCCCAATGTCGTCAAGCTGTGGAAGCGCGGCGAGAAGATCAAGGACGCCAAGATCCAATTCGAAGGCAAGCTGACCGACGTGGAATCCGCCGGCAGCTACTTGCGAGACGGCGACACGGTGGTGCCTTACATCAACCGCGCCACCACCTTCTTCAAATCCGAGAATTACCTGCGGGATGCCAGCGGCGAGTGGTGGAAGATTCCGCTGCCGCTCGGTGCCGAGTTGCATGGCCTCAACAAGGGTCAGCTTCTGGTGACTGTGCGTGACGCCTGGACGGCGCCGGATGGCACCAGGATCGGCAAGGGGGCGCTGTTCTCGGTTCCGCTGAAGGCCTTGCAGGAAACCAAGAAGCTGCCACATGTGACGGTGCTCTACACGCCGGGGCCGCGCTCGACCATCGATTCGATCGCCACCGGGCGCGACGCCGTTTATCTTTCGATCTACGACAACGTGATCGGCTCGGTGCACGCTTTCCGCTATGCCGGCGGCAAATGGAGCGACACGAAACTACCTTTGCCGGCCGGCGGTTCGACCCACATCATTTCGACCAATGATTTCGGGCCGCAGGTCTATCTGTCGTTCGAAAGCTTCCTGAAGCCGCCGACGCTCTATTTCGACGACGGCAGCGACAAGCCGAAAGAGATCAAGGCCCTGCCGCCGCGCTTTGATGCCTCTGGGCTGGAGATGGTGCAACATGAGGCGACGTCGAAAGACGGCACCAAAATTCCCTATTTCGTGGTGCGGCCGAAGCACTTGAAAGGGCCGGTTCCCACCATCCTCAATGGTTATGGCGGCTTTGAGATCTCGGAGACCCCGTTCTACTCGGCCAATTACGGCAAGCTGTGGGTCGCCAAAGGCGGCGTCTTTGCGCTCGCCAACATCCGGGGTGGCGGCGAGTTCGGACCGGCGTGGCACGAGGCCGCGGTGAAATACCATCGCCAGCGCGCCTTCGATGATTTCGCGGCGGTGGCTGCCGACCTCGAGAAGCGGGGGATCACTACGCCGTCCCAGCTCGGCATCATCGGTGGCTCAAATGGCGGGCTCCTGGTCTCGACGGTGATGACGCAGCACCCCGAGCTTCTCGGTGCTGTGGTCTGCCAGGTGCCGCTGATCGACATGCTGCGCTACACCCATATCGGGGCCGGGGCCTCCTGGATCGCCGAATAGGGCGATCCGGCGGATCCCAAGATGGCGGCTTATATCCGCACCTATTCGCCGTACCAGAACGTTCACAAGAACAAGAGCTATCCGCCGGTGTTCTTCGTCACGGCCACCAGCGACGACCGCGTCACGCCGGTGCATGCGCGCAAGATGGCGGCCAAGATGGAGGCGCAGGGCCACAGCGTTCTGTTCTATGAGAACACCGATGGTGGACATGCGGCGGCGGCCAACCACAAGCAGTCGGCCGAACTGTGGGCGTTGTCTTTCGTTTATTTGGCGCGCGAGCTGGGATTGTCCAACTAGCAGGCAGTGCCACGGCCGCCACCGGACGGCCGTGGCCGGAAGCCGTCAGGCCTTGACGTCGACATTCTTGCCGACGGTGGCGTCGGGCTTCGATTCCACAACGGTCGAGGGTTTCTCGCCGGGCTTGTTTTGGGTCGCCTTCATCAGGTTGACGATGGCCTGATTGTAGCGGTCATTGCCGTGCTTGATGGCCAGATAGCCGTATCCGATGGTATTGGACATGGGCGCTCCTTCCCTGGTCCGGCGCTGGCATGCCGAACGTCCGCCTTTGTATCAGGCCATCCCTTGGCGCCCGATGAAGTTCAAACGCGGCAACTGAATCGACAGTGGTTCAAATTGTCCGAAGTCGCAGGACGAACAAAAACGCTCCGCCTGCGACTGATCGCAGACGGAGCGTGAAGAAGGCGCGGCCGCCTGGCGACGGCCGCTGCCCGATGGGACTCGGTGGTTCTAGGCCTTGACGTCCACCGTCTTGCCGACGGTCGAATCCGACATCTTGAGCAACGACAGGTTGGCCCTGGCGGCATTCCCGTTCGTCGTCTCCTTGATGGGTGCCACGACATCGTCGCGGTGCTGCATCGAAGGTTTGACGGATTCGCTGATGCCGACGACGGCCGCACTGGCTTGCAACGATGCCGGAGCGACTCCCATTACGGCGTTCATGTCCATTTCCTTCTAAAACGTCTCGCTATTCGGCGAGACACTCACGCACAACGGCCGAAAGCGCTTCATACGAGAACGTTGAAAATGCCTCCGCCTAGAGCTGTGGCCGACGGAGGCATCTCGAAATGCGCCCGCATGTACAGGATCATGGCGACGCGATTGACAGCCGCTTGAAGCGCTGCGTCGCTCATGGTCGTCACGGTACTCGGTGGCGGCAAGGCGATTTGAACGTTCGCCCGCGAAGTGCCGACCGAGGTGTATCCCGATGTGACGCTGCCGACCGTGCTCATGCGGTCGATTTTGCCTAGTGGGTGTTGTGGTGGAGTGAAAATCCGTATACGGATTTGAATAGAGAATAATGCAAATTGCACCGATCCAGCTTTTCCGCTGAATCTGGCGACTGGCAAGCGGAAAAAATTTCCGCTTTAGGCGAACATGTCGAGCAGGCTTCCCATCATTTTGTCGGCGGTCTTGAAGACGGCGATATTGGCCTTGTAGCTATCGGCGCTCATCTTCGAGTCGACAATGGCGGTGGGTAGATCGTCGGTCCCCTTCCCAGCGGCTTTTACCACATTTTCCGCGGCTTTCTGGAATTGCGCCGCGCTGCTGTTCAGTCCCCCCAATGCTGTTGTGATGGCGTTCGTCATGCCCTCCTTGTAGCAAACGGACCCTCACGGCGCGTGAAGCTCTGTAGGAGAATTTGATTTAAGTTCGACCGAATTTATGCGAACAACTCGCGGTATTGCGGAGTAAACTGGGGTACACTTCTCCCATGTTGAAAGGAAAAATCCCGGCTCTGCTGCTGACCCTTGCCGTGGTCGCAGCTGTTGGCTACTGGACCTGGGCCGGACTGAAATCGCCGCCGGTGGCGGTTCCGTTGTCGATCGTCACTACGCCGACAGGCTGGATAAAACTCGACGAAGGGAGCTTCACGCTTTACGCCCCGAGCAGCGCGTATCTTCGCAAGGCCAAAGCAGATAACGGTCTCGCATACGGAGACGTCGTCGGCGTGAACGGATGCGTGCGGTACAAGGCCGGTCCGCATGTCGCTCTGGTGGTCGACAAGGCGCGCCATCCTGATTTCAAGGACTCATCGCTTGTCGTGGACGGACATCCTGCCGTCCTGCGCAAGGCGGTTCTGAGCACCAGTGAGCAGCAATTCTGGTTCCGTGGTTGCGATGCGCCGCTCTATCTCGGTCTGTATGTTCAAGGAGTGCTTCCCGGCGGGGCGGACTTGGTCGTCGAAACCCTGGCCCCCAACGAGGATGCCCTGGACGACATGGCCCTGATCTTGAAGTCGGTCCAGTTCCCGTCACGGCCCTAGGCGGTGGCATAAGGTGCCGGAATCGTTCCGGATTTGACTTGTCGGTGGCCACCCTTTAAAAACCCCGCTCCCCGGAAAGACCGCAGGCCTTTCCGGTCCCGGGCTCGGCTCGGGATCGCCCCCAGGCAGCGCGTGGCGCCCCCTGGGGCGATCGTGCTTTGAACTACAGGTACGGCATGTTCGACTCTTTGCAATCCCGCCTTGGCGGCGTCTTCGACAAGCTCCGCGGCCGTGGTGCCCTCACCGAGGCCGATGTCGACGAGGCGCTGAAGGAAGTCCGCACCGCCCTGATCGAGGCGGATGTCGAACTCGGCGTGGTGGAAGATTTCGTCAAGAAGGTCCGCCCCCGCGCCGAAGGCGAGGCGGTGATCCGCTCCGTCACCCCCGCCCAGCAGGTGGTGAAGATCGTCCACGACACGCTGGTCGAGACGCTCGGTACGGAAAGTGCCGGGTTGCAACTCGGTTCGCCGCCGGCGCCGATCCTGATGGTCGGCCTGCAGGGCTCGGGCAAGACCACCACCAGCGCCAAGCTCGCCCTGCTGCTGCAGACCAAGGAGAAGAAGCGCGTGCTGATGGCCTCGCTGGACGTCAACCGTCCCGCCGCCATGGAGCAGCTGAAGGTCCTGGGCGAGCAGGCGAACGTTCCCACTCTGCCGATCATCGCCGGCCAGACGCCGATCACCATCGCCAAGCGCGCGCTCGCCGCGGCCCGGGTCGGCGGCTATGACGTCCTCATCCTCGATACCGCCGGCCGCCAGCATGTCGACGAACAGCTGATGAGCGAGGCGGCGGCGGTGCGCGAAGTCACCAGCCCGCATGAGACCATCCTGGTCGCCGACAGCCTGACCGGCCAGGACGCGGTCAACATCGCCAAGAGCTTCAACGAGCGCGTCGGCGTCTCCGGCTTCTTTCTTACCCGGGTGGATGGCGACGGGCGCGGCGGCGCGGCCTTGTCGATGCGCAGCGTGA
>JBJKRM010000555.1:0-4379 GCA_046704685.1 Rhizomicrobium sp. | reverse complement strand
GTGATCGAACTCGGACTGATCGCCTGGCGCGGGCGGCGGCGTTTCCATCCGGCGAAACCCGCCAGCTGAGACAGCGGCGTCGTCACGGGATTTCGCAGGCCGGACCGTGTTCAGATCAGGCCGGCAGCGACGGCGAGTGCCACGGCCTGGGCGCGCGATTTGGCGCCGAGCTTGCGGCGCGCGTTCAGCACATGGGTCAGGGCCGTCGTTTCCGCGATAGTGAGGATTTCGCCGATCTCCCAGTCGGATTTGCCTTCGGCGACCAGCGCCAGACAGTCGCGTTCGCGCGGCGACAACTGGACGGGTTCCGCCAATCTCGCCGGGGTCAGCTGGCGCATGCGTTGATGCAGCACGGAGGCCGCCATGCCGATGGCCGTGCGCTCCTTCGGCGTGAGCTGATGCAGGCGCTCAAAGGCCAGGCTGGTGACGCCGAGATAGCCGCCCGATCCGTGCATGGGCGTGCAGATTCCGTCCGGAAAATTCCAGTCGGTCAGCGTCTGTGAGAAATCGCGCTCGCCCTCGGTGCGGATTTCCGACTGTGACCAGCGGAAGGGCTTGTTCCTGCGCCGCACTTCGCGGATGAGGAAATTGCGCTCGGCGAAACGTTGCTCGGTGAACAGTTCCTCCCAGCCGGAGGGTGATATCCGCGAATAGATGTATTCGTCATAGGGGCGCGCCGACAGGACGCTCCGGGCGTAGATCGCGCGCACGCCGTAGACTTGCAGAGCGGCGAACAGGCGGCGGCCCACCTCCGCGGCGCTCTGCGCTTCCGCCGCTTTCTCGATGAGATCGCGCGCACTCTTTGACACGCGAAAACCCATGCCGCCGCCTCTTGCCCCAAGACCGGGGTATGTTCCCCTCCTAGGAAACCAGGATTGTTGGCCACGGCGCAATAGCCCTCAGTTCCGGACGGGACCGCAAAAGCGCGTCTGCCGACCTAACGGAAAGTATCCCGGGCTGCATTACGGAAAGAGAGGGCATTTGTCATGCGTATGATGGAATGCGCCGCGACCACACTGTTGTTTGCACTTACAATAGTAAATCCCGTCCACGCGACGGTGCTTTATGACAATCTCGGTTCGACCGACACGACTATCCATGGTGACGGCGTGTCGAGTTCCGGAACCTTTGCCACTACGGCGCCCTATGGGCCGCTCGAGAATTCGTTCTCGACGGGTGCGACCACCTTCGACTTCAAATATCTTGACCTGAGGCTCGATCGCCCCGACAGCCCAGCAGCTTCAATCGACGTCAATCTGTTGAGCGACAACGCCACATCGCCCGGGTCGCTGATCGCGACCTTGGCGACCTTAAACGACAGCGCTGTTTCGACATCCGCCGATATCATTCAGATTCCTGTCGCTTCGCTCATGCTTGCCGCCAACACGCGGTATTGGATCCAGCTCATCGGCGATGGCAGCGACATCAGCTGGGAGTGGTCGAAGAACACGTCGGGTATCGGCGTGGTGGGCGAGTATTTCGCCAACCAGGGCGGCGTATTCTCCACAGCCAGCGGCCCCTACCAGATGCGGGTCGCCGATACGCCGGTTCCCGAACCTGCGAGCTTCACCGTGTTCGGAGTGATGCTCGCCGGGCTGGGATGGCGCCTGCGCGGCCGGCGGAACAGGGCCGGGGCCTGGAGAACGGGGAGAATGCGCGATGTGCAAATTTGACCGGCTCCTGGCCGTTGCAGGCCTTCTGGCGCTGAGTGCCACCGCAGCGCGCGCGATGCCGATCATCTATGTCACCAACCTTCTCGGCGGCACGATCGGCGCGTACACCACAGCGGGGACGCCGGTGAACCCCGTTCTGCTCGGCGGGGTGGGTTCGCCGCAAGGCATCGCCGTTTCCGGCTCGGACATCTTTGTCGCCCAGCTCTATGCCCGCACAATCAGCGAATACACCACGTCCGGAGGGATCGTGAACCCGGCGCTTACCACCGGTCTGGGCTTTCCCGCCGGTTTGGCGATGTCGGGATCGGACCTCTTCGTCGCCAACGAAGGAACCAACACGGTCGGGGAATACACGACCTCCGGCGCGACGGTGAACACCGCGCTGATCACCGGCCTCGACGCGCCCTACGGTATTGCGGTTTCCGGCTCGGACATCTTCGTGGTGAACAACCACGCCGGTACGGTGGGGGAATACACGACCTCGGGAACACCGGTGAATACCGCACTTATCACCGGGCTCGGCATTGGCAGCCCGACCGGTATCGCCATATCGGGATCCGATATCTTCGTCGCCGAATTCAATTCCGGCGTTGTCGCGGAATACACGACCTCGGGAATGTTGGTGAACCCCGCGCTGGTCACAGGGGCAATCTATCCGGTCGGCCCACTCGGGCTCGCGGTGTCCGGCTCGGACCTCTTCGTTGCCAACCAGATCTACGGCAATATCGGAGAGTACACGACTTCCGGAACAGTCGTGAATGCATCGCTGATCTCGGGGCTATCGGGGCCGGCATTCCTCGCGATCGCGGGCAGCTCGGCACCGACGCCAACGCCCGAACCGCCGACGGTGGCGTTATTCGCGGCGGGATTCCTCACATTGGCCTTCTTCGGCGCCAGCCGGAGATCCCGTCGAGCCTGAAGAGCCTGTTGGAAACCGGCGAGGCGCTGGAGATGACAAGACAGTGGTCGAAATAGCGGCGGCCATCCAGGTGGATTCTTTTTTACATGAATTCGCACGACGGGTTTGAACCGGGACGGTGGTCTGCTCATTTTATTTCTATCACCGTAGCTGTCGGAACAGGTCGCTCATTGCCCTCCCCGGGAGCGGCCTGTTCTGCTTTCCAAAGGGGCCATCATCTCTGGCACTTGGGACACCAGAAGGTCGAGCGGCCGGCCTGCACGATGCGCTTCACGGTGCCGTGGCAAGCCGGGCAGGGCTCGCCTTCGCGGTCATAGACCTGGAAGTGGTGCTGGAAGTTGCCGAGATTGCCGTCGGCCTTGCGGTAATCGCGCAAGGACGAGCCGCCGGCGGCGATGGCGTCCTGCAGCACCGTCTTGATCGCCGCCACCAGCACCGGGATGGAGTCGGGGCGGAGTTTCATCGCCAGCCGCTTGGGCGAGAGGCGGGCGCGGAACAGCGCCTCGCAGGCATAAATGTTGCCGATGCCGGCGATCACCCGCTGGTCGAGCAGGGCCGACTTGATCGGCGTCTTCTTGCCCTTCAGGGCGGCGGCGAGATGATCCTCGTGGAAGTGGTTGGACAACGGCTCGACGCCGAGGCCGTCGAACAGCTTGTCGCGCTCCAGCGTGGCGGTGGCGAGGATGGTCATCAACCCGAAGCGGCGCGGATCGGTGAAGACGATGCGGGCCGGGGCGTCGGTCTCCAGCACCACATGGTCGTGCTTGCCGGTTCCGGCGCCCTCTGGGGCGGCGTCATAGACATATTGCCCCAGCTTGCGCACCTGGCCTTCGGCATAGACCGCCATGCGCCCGCTCATGCCGAGATGGATCACCAGGGTCTCGCCGCCATCGAGGTCGGCCAAGAGGTATTTGGCCCGCCGCCGCAGCTGCTGCACCTGCCGGCCGGTGAGGCGCTTGGCGAAAGCCTTGGGAAAGGGCCGCCGCAGGTCGCCCCGCCGCGTCTCCACCTTAACCAAATGGTGGCTCTCCAGCACCGGCGCCAGGCCGATGCGAACGGTTTCGACTTCGGGAAGCTCAGGCATGGGCGAATCCGGATTGGCCAGGAAAGGTAGCCCAACCAAGCGCTTGGGCGCTATTATACCTGTTCCCGCGGGAAGGAAATCAGATGCTCAGCTTCGAACTCGAAAATGAGGGCAAAGCGATCCAGATACACTGCGATTCAGCCGGCATGGGCACGCTATTAAGAGCGCTTTCAACCCTAATTCAGGAACGTGGAGGCCATGTCCACCTCTGCGGTCCGTCCGCTGGCGGGAACGATCTAAATGAGGTATCGCCGTTCGGCACAAAAGCCTTCCAAGAGGTGATCGTAAACTACGCGGAAGGCGATCCACGCAAAGACACATGAACAACGATCCGAATTCCACTGCCTCTTTCGGCTTTCGCGACGTGCCCGCCCAGGAAAAGGAGAAGCTCGTCCGGGGCGTGTTCTCCTCGGTGGCGCGCAACTACGATCTGATGAACGATCTGATGAGCGGCGGGGTGCACCGGCTGTGGAAGGCGGCCATGGTCGATTGGCTGAAGCCGCAGCCCGGCTGGCGCTGTCTGGATGTGGCGGGGGGCACCGGCGACATCGCCTTCCGTATCGCCAAGGCGGCGCGGCGGCGGGGCGGCGAGGCCGAGATCACCGTCTGCGACATCAACCCCGATATGCTGGCGGAAGGGGTGAAGCGGGCCGAGGCGCTGGGCGAGCATGGCATCGGCTGGGTGGCAGGCGATGCGCAGACG
>JBJKRM010000554.1:0-2640 GCA_046704685.1 Rhizomicrobium sp. | reverse complement strand
CGCTATATCAGCGAGCAGACGGCGGCAGCGGGCCTGGACTTCGAACTCGGCCTGTGGATGCACGGCTATCAGTGGAAAGACACGCCCGATGCCAAATACGTCATCACCGGTCTCGACAAGAACAATCACGCCGCCTACTGCCGCGATGCCCTGGCCGAACTGCTGAAGACGCTGCCGGCCGTATCATCGGTGGCGCTGCGCATCCATGGCGAAAGCGGAGTCCCCGAAGGCAGCTACGGCTTCTGGAGGACGGTGTTCGACGGCGTTCCTAAGAGCGGCAAGCGGATCGAGATCGACCTGCACGCCAAGGGTATCGACAAACGCATGATCGAAGGCGCCCTGGCGACCGGCATGCCGGTGAATGTGTCGCCGAAATTCTCTGCCGAGCATCTCGGCCTGCCCTATCACCAGGCGGATATCCGGCCGACCGAGATTCCCACACCGACCAGCGTCGGCAAGGGACTGATGACGCTGTCGGAAGGCCAGCGCAGCTTCACGCGCTACGGCTATGCCGACCTGCTGCGCGACGACCGCAAGTACACGCTGCGGCCGCGCATCTTCGCCGGCACCCAGCGGCTTTTGGCCTCCGGCAATCTGGACGCCGGCGCAGCCTATTCGAAAGCGTTCGGCTTCTGCGGCATGCTGGGCGCCGAATGGATGGAACCACTCACCTGCCGCGGGCGACGCGGCAGCGCAGTGGAAGGCATTGCCCGCTCGGGCTACACGCTCACCAAGCTGGAGCCGAAATACGACTGGCAGAAATACGGCCAGTGGTACCGCACCATCGGGCGCAGCCTGTACGATCCAGACTGCAATCCCGACGTGGCGCGACGTCCGTTCGCCAAGGATGGCGCGCTGGAAACCGCACTCGCTGCCGCCAGCCGCATTCTGCCGGTTGTGACGCAGGCCTACATGCCGTCCGCGGCGTGCGATGCCTACTGGCCCGAGATGTATTGGAACCAGCCGATGTCCGGCACGCCGAATCCCAATCCATACGGCGACGAGCCTGCTCCAAAGGTATTCCAGAACACCGACGGACTGGATCCGCAGCTCTTCCTGTCTTGCCGGGCCTTTGCCGATGAGTTGTTGAGTGAGCGCAGCGGCAAGTACTCGCCGGCCGAGGCCGCTGCCTGGCTCGATGGTTTTGCCGATGTGGTAGAAACCGGACTGAACGCCAAACGCCCCAACTCGGTGGCCGTCACCCGGCTGGCGATCGATGCGGACTTGCAGATGCTGCTGGGCCGCTTCTTCGCCGCCAAGATGCGCTCGGGCGTGCTGTTCGCCCTGCATGAGAAGACCAACGACGCCAGAGCGTTGCATGAGAGCCTGGAACAGTATTATCGCGCCCGCGCCGTGTGGGCCGACATCGTCGAGCGGGCGCACGGGGTCTATGCCTGTGATCTGTCGATGAGCGACCGCTTCTCCGAACGGGGCCAGTGGAGCGACAAGCTGGCCTTGATCGACTGGGACATCTTCGAGTGCGAACGGCGGCGAGCGAAGGCTGTGCCGTCAAACGATCCGCGCGTCGCTGCGGCGGTGGAAGCCGTGCTGAAGACGACGCCCACACGCAGCCCGCTGCCGGTCTCCCACAAGCCTCCGGCCAGATTCACGCCGGGACATGCCATCAATCTGCTCGCCGTGGTGCCCTATGGGCTGTCATCGGCGTACTTGTGGTACCGGCACGTCAATCAAGCAGAACGCTGGGTGCGCGTGGCGATGATGTCCACCGCGGA
The DNA here is from genome assembly GCA_046704685.1 of Rhizomicrobium sp. GTDB lineage: Bacteria > Pseudomonadota > Alphaproteobacteria > Micropepsales > Micropepsaceae > Rhizomicrobium. The sequence continues at coordinate 907 of JBJKRM010000554.1, read as the reverse complement.
AGGCTGGCGCGGTGCCATTCCCGCCGACTATACGGCCTCGCCCTACCCGCTGCAGTACTATTTCGAATTTCGCGAGGCGCCGCACAGCGCCTGGATATATCCGGGGTTCGACGACAAGCTGCTGAACCAACCCTATTTCACGCTGCAAAGGGCGTAGCCCGACTGACACGATCAGACCCAAAACAAAAGGCGCGGAGCATAGCCCCGCGCCTCTCTATTTTTTGAGGCTTTCCCCTCCGCCGGTCAGCTTTGCTGCCCGGCACCTCCCCAGCAAGCAGGGGAGGAAAGCGGGGGCGTAACGCCGGCGATTACTCCTCGCTGTCATCTTCCTTCTGGCGGCGGCGCAGGGCGGCCCCCAGGATGTCGCCCAGCGAGGCACCGGCGTCGGACGAGCCGTATTGCGCCACGGCTTCCTTCTCTTCCGAGATTTCGCGCGCCTTGATCGACATGGTGATCTTGCGGCTGGCCTTGTCGATGGAGGTGATCATGGCATCGACCTTGTCGCCGACGCCGAAGCGCTCCGGACGCTGGTCGTTGCGATCGCGCGCCAGATCGGAGCGGCGGATGAAGGCACGGGCGCCGCCATCGAGCTGAACCTCGATGCCGCCGTCGTTGACTTCCGTGACCACCACCGTGACGATCGAACCCTTCTTCAGCGGGCCGGCCTTCTCCATCGGATCGGACTCGAGCTGCTTGATGCCGAGGCTGATGCGTTCCTTCTCGACGTCGACGTCGAGCACCTTGGCCTCGACGTGATCGCCCTTCTTGTAACCGGCGATCGCCTTCTCGCCCGCTTCCGCCCACGACAGGTCGGAGAGGTGCACCATGCCGTCGATGTCGTCGGCCACGCCGACGAACAGGCCGAACTCGGTGATCGACTTGATCTCGCCTTCGACGATCGTGCCGG
>JBJKRM010000553.1:0-3076 GCA_046704685.1 Rhizomicrobium sp. | reverse complement strand
GGTCAGGGATCCGATCCTCGGCGGAAGCCTGGAAATCGACGGCCATTACGCCACAGATGCCGAGGCACGCGCGGTCATCGACGAAATGATGGGAACAAGCCGGTAATCGGGTTTTCCTGCTCCCGATTTGCACGAACAGACAATGGCAGATTGCCGAATGTGCATGCAGTCGGTGCGGCATCGTGGTTAGATAGCCGCGTGAGCAAGAAAGAGCGGACGATGAGCTATTATTTTGCCAAGACATTGACCGCCGGTTTCGAGGACGCCGTGCGGCGCACCAGCGAAGCCCTCAAGCAGGAAGGTTTCGGCATCATCACCGAGATCGACATCAAACAGACCTTCTAGGCCAAGATCGGCGTCGATTTCCGTGACTACCGCATCCTCGGCGCCTGCAATCCCAAGCTGGCGTATGAGGCGCTCAGCATCGAGGACAAGGTGGGCACCATGCTGCCCTGCAATGTGGTGGTGCAGGATCTGGGCGGCGGGCGTACCGAAGTGGCCGCCATCGATCCCGTCGCCTCCATGGCGGCGATCGACAATCCGCGGCTGAAACAGGCGGCGGCGCAGGTGCAAGCCAAGCTGAAAGCGGTGATCGCCAGCCTGTGAAGCCATTCGGCGTAATTCGGGGGCAGTCCATTGCTGGAGTGCGCCCCGAATTAAGCCAGGTTGCGCATCTGGCGCGGGGTGCAGGCGAAGGCGGTCCGGAACGATGTGTTGAAATGCGAGAGGTCGTTGAAGCCGACATCGAGTGCGATCTCGGAGATCGGCGCCGTACTCCTGGCGATGCGCGCGGCGGCGGCCCTGAGGCGCGTGGCGATGACGTATTGATTGACACTCTGGCCGGTGACGGCCTTGAACAGCCGCATGAAATGATAGCGGCTGAAGCCCGCGAGGACGGCAAGCCCAGCGATCGAACAGTCCTCACAATAGGTCTCTTCGATATGCGCCACCACGGCGAGGATGCGGCGGCGATCGCGCCGTGAGACCACGGGCATCTCCGGTTGCCGCGCGATGGTCAAGGCGGACGCCGCCAGCGCACTGGCCGCTTCCTCGGCATCATCACGGCGGGCCAGCGGCTGCATCAGGGCGAACAGGCCGGACGCCATTCTTCCGGGCGGCAGGGCCGCCAGGGGGAAGCGTGCGCGATCGATGGCATGGGCTGCGGCGATCTCTTCGAGGAGATCGCGATCATACCAGATCACCAGCCGGCGGTTTCCCACCGCGTCGAGATGATGCACGCTGAAATACTCATCGATGTTGCCGAACAGAACAGTGCCGGGAACCGCCGTTACCGCACCGCCTTCGGCGCGGTAGTCGAACCAGCCCGACAGCACGAAACCGATCGCCGCGCGGTCATACTGCTTGTTCCAGATGGGCAGCGTCTCGGAGCGGCAGGACTCTTCGCGGGTGAAGAAGGAACGGTTGCTCTCCCGATCAATGTCAGACGCCAGCACCGCGATCGCTCCTGTTCCGCCGGCACAGTGTAGGCAGCAGCGTTCGCCCTTGAACAGCCTTTCACGGCACCGTGAGCGGAACATCATCGCACGGTTTCGTAAGGTCACATGCGGCGGCGACCGCACGATCCCCCAAGTTTCGCGGCGGGCAGCGCCCTAGCTTACCCCCTTGTTCACAAGGAGAAGGGAATGCGTGTCGCAAGCGTCATCCTGTTTGCCCTGTCGATTGCCGGGTTGGGCGTGCTCAGTCTGTTGTCCGGGGATTTTGCCCTCAACTGGCAGCCGGTGCCGGCCTGGATTCCGGGACGCGAAGCGCTCGCCATCATCTCGGGTGCCGTGCTCGTGGTTTGCGGCCTGGGGCTGCTCGTTCCACGAACGGCAGCCCTCTGCACGCTGGTGCTGGCCATCGACTTTCTCATCTGGCTCGTCCTGCTGCGCCTGGCAGCGCTGACATCGCTGGTCGATCCTGGACAATGGCTGGGCGTGGGCGAGACCGCCGTTCTGGTGTGCGGCGCCGGGGCACTGCTGATTTCGCAGGCGGACCGCTTGCCCTTCGGGGCTGCGATCCAAAGCACCGCGAGCCGCAATATCGTGCGGCTGCTGTTCGGCGTGGCGCTGCCGATGATCGGCCTGTCGCACTTCGTCTATGTGCATGCGACCATCGCATTGGTGCCGACCTATCTGCCGGCGCGCATCGGCTTTGCCTGGTTCACCGGCGCCGCCCACATCGCGGCGGGCACGGCGGTGTTGTTTGGCGTGGTGCCGCGGCTGGCAGCCAACCTGGAAGGCATCATGATGGGGCTGTTTGCGGTAATGGTCTGGCTGCCGCGCGTGGCGGCGGCACCGATGAGCCGCTTCGCGTGGACGGCGATGCTGATCTCGCTGGCCTATGCTGCCGCCAGCCTGATCGTCGCCGGGATATTCAAGCCGCAGCCGCTGGCCATGCCGCGGGAGGTCGCGGCATGAAAGTCGTCGTGGCCATCATCCTGGGCGGGCTCCTGGCGGGTGCCCTCGACATCACATCGGCCTTCGTCACCTACGTGCCCCACGGAGCGACAGAGACCGGTATCCTGCACTTCATCGCCAGCGGACTGATCGGCAAGGCCGCGATGAGCGGCGGAGCGGCGACGGCCATTCTCGGGCTGTGCGTGCATTTCGGGCTGACCACCCTGATGGCGGCGCTGTTCGTCACCGCCTCGCTATGGTTCGAGGGCTTGCGGCGCACACCATGGATCTCCGGCATCGCCTACGGCCTCGTGATCTATGCGACGATGACCTATATCGCCGTGCCGCTGTCGGCGGTGGCGTCATGGACGCCGGCGACCGGCTGGGCGATGGTGGGCGGCATCCTGGTGCATTGCACCTATGTGGGCCTGCCGATCGCGCTCATCACCCGCCAGATGCTGAGATCCGAGGACAGCTTGCCCTCCCCAAATTAAACCGATCTACAGCGCGAACACCTGCCCCAGTTGCGGCATCTCCACATGATCGGGCGGCAGCTGCTTGCCGAAATCGGCCATGGTGGTCTCTTCACCGTGCACCAAGAAGGTCCGTGCGGGCGCCACCGCGCGCTGCCAAGCCAGCAACTCGCTCTGGCCGGCATGGGCCGAGAAGCCGTTGAT
>JBJKRM010000552.1:0-10877 GCA_046704685.1 Rhizomicrobium sp. | reverse complement strand
CGCAATTGCCTTCGCACAGGCGGTCTTGCGGGCAGATGCGGCCGCAGATCTCGGGGAAATTGTTGGTGGCCTGGGACAGCTCATGGGCTTCTTCCAGGCGGCCTTCGGCGGTCAGCTTCAGCCAGTCGGGGATGTTGTTGGAGAGCGGGCAGTGCACCTGACAGAAGGGCACGCCGCATTGCGAGCAGCGCGAGGCTTGTTGCGACGCCTTCTCGGCAATGAACTCGGCATAGATTTCGTGGAAGTCGCCGGCGCGTTCTCCGGCGTCCCGCTTGCCCGGCATGTCCCGCCCCAGGCTGACGAATTTGAGCATCTTCTCGACCATGACGCCTCAGGTAGAGAAGGATTCTCAAAGAATCCAGGAGATTCCACCAAGTAAGACATTATGGCTGACATAATAGCCGCAAACTGGCAGGCGCATACCTCTTGGCAGCCTAATAATCCGGCAATATTAGACAGAAATGCTGTCTTTTAGAACACTCAACAAAAAGGGCCGCTCGCAAGAGGATAAGCGGCCCTGGCGCGACATCGGAGCGAGATGCCGAACCGGCAGCCAGTGCTACGTTTCGCGCATGAATTGTAATGGATCCTTGGGGCACGCACAGCGTTTCGGTGGGCCATGGTCGCTCATCAAGGTCGAGCTTGTCGAAAAATATCTTCATGCCTTCAACACGGCGCTCCGCCAGAGACCGTCCTCTGATCGTCCCTTCAAGCGCATCTACATTGATGTTTTTGCGGGCAGCGGCTCATTCACCTTTGGTGATGGGTTGCCGTTGATCGAGGAAGGTGAGGCTGCACGAATCTTCGAAGGATCGGTGAAACGCGCGCTCGCCGCGTCTCCGCCTTTCGATGAGCTTTACTTCGTGGAGCTTGACCGGAAGAAGGTTGCATCTCTTAGAGCGACCGCCGGAATGGACCCGCGCGTCACAATTATTGAAGGGGATGCCAACAGCGAGATTCCAAAGCTTTTGGCGAAACTGAATTGGCGGATGCGGCGAGGGGTGATTTTTGTCGACCCGTGCGGCCCGGAAGGCAACTGGGACATGATCCGGGCGATTGCCAGAACCAAGGCTCTGGATATGTGGTGGCTATATCCTATCTCGGCAGTATATCGAAATGCTCCGAGAAATCCTGCCCATTTGACGCCGGAAAAGCGCGCCATGGTGGCAAGGTGTCTCGATGACGAGAATTGGGAAAACGAACTCTACCGCATCCAACCTCCGACCCGACAACCAAGCTTGTTTTCGAACGAAGAGCCTTCGGAAGAAGATCGCATTCCCGTCGCTGAAATCGAATGCAAGGTAAAACGAAGGCTAAAAGACTTTTTCCCCCATGTCGAAGACCCTGCACCACTATACGGGCCGACACATGCGCAGCTATTCAGCCTGTTCTTTGCGGTTTCAAACCCGAGCCGTCAGGCGATCAAGGTGGCGAGCGATATTGCGCACCATCTTCTGAGGAATGTTTGATCGGGAAGGCATCCCAGGTCCGCCCGTGCAGTTTGCGGCCAGCACGCTTCTTGTTGGCACCGCCCCACTGCTTGAAGAAGAACGCAGTGTCGTAGCGTCCGCAAGCCAGCCTGAGGTTTTCGACCCAAGTCTGTGCCATCGGTCGGGCGTTCGGCCCACTCTCGCCACCGACAATTGCCCAATGGACGCCCGATAAATCCGGTCTGCCCACATCGCCCAGCAACGGCTCGAACGAAACAAATCTTGTTTTTGCGCGGGTCGCCCGCAAGTGATCCAGCCGCCCCAGAAAATCGGCGCTTTCGATGCTGGTACCCAGCCAGACGTTGGGCAGGAGCGGCAGCTTCATGCTCAGAGCCGCCATGCGCTCGGGTCGCTTTGTCAAAATCTGAAAGGTGTGCCGGCTGCCGTGCTCCATGGAATCCCAGACCCGGGCTATGAACTCGTCAGGGACATCCGAATGGAACAGATCAGACATCGAGTTCACGAACACCATCTTCGACCGTTTCCAGCCAAGAGGGGCCTTTAATGCCTGTTCGTCCAAGCGAAGCTTGCCGGTCCATTTGGCCCGCCCGCCGCTCTTCCGTGTGAGACCCGCATATTTGCGCATTCCCATTGCTTCAAGCCGAGCAGCCATGCGCATCGCATAACAGTTGGTACAACCAGGCGAGAGCACAGTGCATCCCGCAACCGGGTTCCACGTCGCGTCAGTCCACTCGATTGACGTTTCGGCCATCGGATTCTCCCACGAACAAATGATACACGGCCGGCCTCACGCAGGGAAATGTCTTGCCGCGAGCTTGTTCCCAACGGAAAGGGCCGCCCGGAGGACGGCCCCATTCCTTGGATTTCTAAAGCGATCTACTTGGTCGCCATCGCCTCCGTCAGCCCCGGTGCGAACTCGGCGCCATGCGGCACCTTGGCGGTCGATTTCTTCACCGCATCGCCGATCGGTTCGGAGCGGCCGCCGAGATTGTTGGCCAGGAACTGCTCGGCAATGGCGTTGAAGGCGATGTTGTTCTCGGGCCGGGCGAAGCCGTGGCCTTCGTCCGGGAACACCACATAGGTCACCGGAATGTTCTTGTCGGCCATCGCCTTCACGATCTGATCCGACTCCCTTTCGTTGACGCGCGGGTCGTTGGCGCCCTGGCCGATCAGCAGCGGCTTCTTGATGGCGTCGGCCTTGAACAGCGGCGAGCGGTCATGCAGCAATTTCCTGCCCGCCGCCGTGGTGGGGTCGCCCATGCGCTTGTAGAACTGCAGCTTGATGGGTTCCCAATAGGCCGGGATGGTCTCGAGCAGCGTGGCGAGGTTCGATGGGCCGACGATATCGACGCCGCAAGCGAATTCGTCCGGCGTGAAGGTCAGCCCGACCAGGGTGGCGTAGCCGCCATACGATCCGCCCATGATGCAGACCTTTTCCTTGGTGGTGATGCCTTTGCCAACCGCCCAATCAACGGCATCGATCAGGTCGTCATGCATCTTGGCGCCCCATTCGAGGTCGCCGGCCGAGATGTAGGATTTGCCGAAGCCCGTCGAGCCGCGATAGTTTACCGACAGCACCGCATAGCCGCGATTGGCCAGCCATTGGTGGTACGGATTGTAGCCGTAGCCGTCGCGCGCCCATGGTCCGCCGTGCACCAACAGCACCATCGGCACCGGCTTGGCGGGGACGCCCTTGTCCTTCTTGTCGCTGCCCGGTGGCAGGCTGAGATAGGAGACTTCGGTCAGCCCGTCGCGGGTCTTGATCTCTTCGGGATGCATGGCGACCAGCGGCGCGCCTTCCAGCTCGGGCCGCGAGACATAGAGCAGCTTCACCGTCTTGGCCTTGCGGTCATAGAGATAGACCGCTGGCGGCGCGGTTACCGGGTCGGATGCGACCAGCCACAGATCGTCGGCATAGGTCCGCGAGGTGACATAGATCTGGCCCTTGAGGTTCTGGTGCAGGAAGGCGAGGTCCGCCTTCACCGCTGGGTCGATCGCCGTCCATTCGTTCTTTAGATAGTTCACCGAATAGGCTTCCGCCTTGCCGGTCTCGGGGTTGGTGAGGACGCCGCCGATGTCGGCCTTGTCGCTTTCGGCGATGACGGTGGTGTTGTCCGTCGCCACGTCCTGGGCGATCAGCGCCGCCTTGTCGCGGCCGCGGGAGTCGATCCAGTACAGCGTCTTGCCGTCGGTGGTGAAGCCGGCCGGGTAGGTGGTCTGAGAATCCTCCAGCCCCGTGCTGGCGAATGGTTTCTCCGCCACCTGGTTGTCAGTGATCTTGAAGAAATCGCTGCCGCCGGCCGCGTTCTGGCGCGAGGCGCCGCGCAGCACCAGCCGTTCATCGGCCAGGAATCCCGAGTACTGGCCGTCATTCTGCAGCACCAGGCTGAGTTTGCCGCTGGCCAGATCCAGGCTGTAGACGTCGTGCCATTTGGCATCGCGGTTGTTGAGGCCGATCAGGATGTGATCCCGGACATGGTTGGAGACACCCATCACGTAGACGCGGGTCTTCTCGAACGGGGTCAGCGTCTTCTGCTCGCCAGTTGCCACGTTAACGCCATAGAGCAGGAAGTTCTCGTCGCCGCCCTTGTCGTTGACGAACAGGATGGATTGCGAATCCGGCGCCCAGAAATAGCCGCGGATCGGCCGCACCTTCTCGTCCGTCATGGGGCGGGCCTGCGAAGGATCGGACAGCGGCGCCACCCAGATGTTCATCACCCCGTCGCGCGGCGCGGTGTAGGCGAGCCACTGGCCGTCCGGGCTGAGCTGGCCCGAGGCCTTGCTGGGGTTGCCGAACAGCTTTTCGCGCTCGATCAAGGGCGCCGTGATGTCCATGGCGGGTGCCGCGGCGGCGGCTGCCAGGACGGTCATGGCCGCGAACAACAATGATTTCATGAGATCCTCCCGGATGCGAAAGACGCGCGGGGCGACTGTCACACGCGTACCGTCAAGATGCTTGCCAAGCATGGCCCGCATCCTATTCCTGTGCTAGGTCTGCCGCCCGTCCATCCGGCGCATCTCTGGAGTCTTTTCATGCACGATCTCGTGAACGCGGTGCTCCTCGGCATCATCGAGGGGCTCACCGAATTCCTGCCTGTGTCGTCGACCGGCCACCTCTTGGTGGCGGAACGGCTCTTGGGGCTGCCGGACAACCATTGGGAAGCTTTCACGATTGTCATCCAGCTGGGCGCCATTCTGTCGGTGGTGGCGGTCTATTGGCGCAAGTTCTGGGACGTGCTGATCGGCTTGCCGAGTTCCCCTGAGGCGCGCCAGTTCACCATCAATGTGGTCGTGGCCTTCATCCCCTCCGCCATCGCCGGGGTGGCGTTGATCAAATACATCAACGGCTATCTCTTGCAGCCCAGCTTCGCCATGCCGGTGATCGCCGTCTCCTGGCTGGTCGGCGGCGTCATCATCCTGGTCCTGGAGCGTATCGCGCCCAAGCCGCGCTGCCTCGACGGCGACCGGCTGCCGCTGTCCAAGGCGCTGCAGATCGGGTTCTGCCAGTGCCTCGCCATCATTCCCGGCGTGTCGCGTTCGGGCGCCACCATCCTGGGCGGCGAGATGCTGGGCGTGGAGAAGAAGGCCGGCGCCGCCTTCACCTTCTATCTGGCGGTGCCCACCATGTTCGGCGCCACGGTGTTCGAGCTCTACAAGAAATGGGACGTCGTGCGGTCCGGGGCCGCCACCGAGATCGCGGTCGGTTTCGTGGTCTCGTTCCTGGTCGCCTATGTCGTGGTGAAGACGTTCATCGCCTTCATCGGCCGCTACGGCCTCAAGCCGTTCGGCTGGTATCGCATCGCCACCGGCGTGGCGCTGCTGGCGTGGCTGTTCGCCCGATAAGAGCGCGCAGCCCCGGAACCCGCGGCCACAGCACGCGGGTATTTGGCATGACGGTTACTGGCTTTATTGCGTGACCGGGCCGGTTCGGTCCTGGAACTGACCCTTGGGATGGAAGCGCCAGAGATAGCTCGGCACCACCGATTCCATACTGGCCGGGATCACGCCAAGATCCGCAAGACCGCGGGCGCCGTCGTGCACGACCACGTCGCTTTTCAGCATCCGCACCTGGTCCATGGTGAGCAGCGGCGGCGGTGACACCGCCTTGAAGATCTGGCGGACCGTCTCGGGAACGGCGCGCGCGACGCTGAGACCGAGGGCCATCAGCATCGCCGGGCCGAACGGCACCGGCAGCAGCAGATTGTGGCGGCCGGTCTCGCGCAGGATGTACTGCAGCAGGTCCTTGAAGCTGTAGACGGAAGGGCCGCCGAGTTCATAGGTCTGGCCGCGCGCCTCGTCCTGGCCGAGCGCACTGATGATGGCATTGGCGACGTCGGCGACATAGACCGGCTGGAAGCGGGTATGGCCGCCGCCGATCAGCGGCAGCACCGGGAACAGGCGCGCCATGGCGGCGAACTTGTTGAAGAACTGGTCCTCGGGCCCGAAGATCAGCGAGGGGCGCAGGATGGTGGCGTCGGGATATTCCTCGCGCACCGCTTTCTCGCCATTGCCCTTCGACTGGGCGTAGGCCGAGCTGCCTTGCGGATCGGCGCCGATCGCCGAGAGGTGGACGAGGGATTCCACGCCGTTCTGGCGGCAGGCCTTGGCGATGCGCCGGGCAGCCTCGACATGGACCGCATCGAAGCTCTGGCCGAACAGCACACCCGTCAGGTTGAGGACGGCGCCGGCGCCGTGGACGGCTTTGGCGACATCCCCATCATGGCCGGTATTGCCCTTCAGCAGTTGGATCTGGCCGACATTGCCGGCCGGCAGGACGTGATTGGCGAGGTTGGGCCGGCGGGTGACCGCCCGGACCCGCCAGCCTTCCTTGGCCATGGCGCGGATGGCGTGACGGCCGACGAAGCCCGATGCGCCGAAAATCGTGACGATGTTGTTCTTGTCCATGGGGCACTCCTGACGCGTCGGTCTATGGCACAGGCCTGTCGGCCTGTCATCCTTCCTGCGCGGATGGCGGGGATTCCAGCGATTCTGCCACATAGGCCCGTTCGCCGGTGATGGGTTTGACATAAACGGTGATGGGACGGCCGCTCTTGTCGTCGACGAAACGCTCGGTGGTGCGGGTCCATCCCTTCCCTTCCGGCACCTTGTCGACAATGGTCTTGTAGGCGACGCGCTCATAGATGATGCCGAACACCAGGACGGCGCCCCACACCAAGCTGACGAGGCCGAAACCGATGGCGTTCGCCACCAAGGCGGCGATGCCGCTGGCCAGCAACACGCAGCCGAGCGCCAGGATGATATTACGGAGCATGCCCGGCCTCCTCTTCGAGCACCACGGCGGTGCCGTAGGCGACGATCTCGCTCATGAATTGGCCGATCTCGGACGAATCGAAGCGCATCATCAGGACGGCATTGGCGCCCATGGTTGTGGCGTTGGTGACCATGCGGTCGACCGCCTGGCGGCGGGCCTCTTCCAGGAGCTGGGTGTATTCGTGGATTTCGCCGCCAATGATCGAGCGCAGCCCGGCCAGGACGTTGCCGCCGACCCCGCGCGAGCGCACCACCACGCCGAAGCACTGGCCCAAAGTCTTCACCCGGCGGCTGCCGGGAACGGTTTCGGTGGTGACGACAAGCATGGGAGCCTCCTTGGTCTGGGCGGCGGTTCCGCCCCGCGGCCACGACACTCTTACAGACATAGCACTGCTGGGGGGAATTTGGAGTGATTCTAGCCGTTTGTGTTGGATCCTTCGGGCCTGGCCGCCCTGCGACAGGATGGCCGAGGGGCGGGCTGGGGCGGCGGCCGGTTGGGGGCCGTTTGGAAGCTGTTTCGGGGGCGGTCCGCGGCCTGGGCGGGGCCTGGGAAAAGGCCGGCCGGGGGTGAGCCGGGTGGGCGGCAACGGCGTCGGGCCGCGACCGTGTAGCCGCGTTGACTTAAGCCGCCGGTGTTCCTAAACAAGCCGCCCCGCTGCCCAGATGGCGGAATTGGTAGACGCACTAGTTTCAGGTACTAGCGCTCGAAAGGGCGTGGAGGTTCGAGTCCTCTTCTGGGCACCACACTGCGCTTGCAGCTTCGCATGGCGCAGCCGGGCTTTTGAGATCCAATACAGCCGGTCGTTTAACCGCCTCGGGAACGAGGAGCATAAGAATCCGGTGACAGGTCCAGTATTGTCCATTCATCGCCATCCGTTCGAAACAACTTCGGCTCTAGCCGCCGCGAGCAGTTGGCGCGCAAGCGGGCGCCACAGGCGAATGGGCAACCTGTCACCAGATTCCTGCGAAGGCGATTAATATGAAAGTGATAGCTCACTTTTCAAAAGGCAAAGCTTTTATCTATGTGATCGGATGGCTCATTGCTTGTGCACTGGGGTGCGGTTTGACGTTTTACCACCCTGCGGGCGTTTCATTGAAGGATTATCTCAATTCAAAAGGCTTGTTTCGATATGACTATGCGATCCTTGCCTGGGTTTTTGTGGCACTGTTGATCGTTCGGCAGCTTACGATTTTGAACCAGCTAATCTTCAGAAGGTCGGAAGCGGTTTGGGTTGCGCACGGTAAAATTTTTTACCTGAACATCTATTGGAATATTTTGTATCGAACAGTTCGTTGTTCCGACATTGAAGGTTTTGATGTTACTGCGAACGATAATTTCGCATCGCGCGGGATCGCCGTACGTCTTTGCTCTGGTCAAGAAAGGGTTATCACAACTTGGCTATTGTCTGAGCCAACCGACGTGATTTTGTCACGCCTGCGTGCTGCCTGTCAGAGTGATGGCAAGGGTTTGGGGCCGGAGTAATAATCAAGAATTTTAAAGCTCCCCCTCACCGCCGCTTCACCTGCAATCGCGCCTCGTACGCGATTACGCATCGATCGTCGCACCCTCTTGAAACCCGGCCGTGCCGTTCTCACATCTGCCAAGCTATTTGTTGGCTCTTTGACAGTGTGAAGATATCGGTGCAGCGCGGCGCGATGGTTTGCCTCGCCAACGTTTTCGCGCGGGAATGACCCGCGCGAAACCAACGAAAGGCATTGCACCAGAACGCGTTGGACCAAATTCGAACCGTTCGAATGGGAGACGGGAAGATGGGTGGCGCGGCCGGTGTTTGCGGTCGCCGGACTACCCCCCCCTCCCTCTGAAGCGGGGAGAGGTGACAATCAATGATCAAGCCCTTGTGCCATTGCCTTATGGCCATCCTATAGATGGTGAACGGCTGCGAACCTCTCTCGGATCGGCACTTTGTGTCAATGCACCGGCGGGGAGCCGCCATGGGTGTCGGCTTTGCGCAGCAGCAGCACGATCGGCAGCATGGCGAGGATCATCAGGCCGAACGCCTTGAAGTCGTCGAGATAACTCAGCAGGCGCGCCTGCTGGGCCACATTGTGGGCGATGACGGCCATGGCGTGCTGCAGGTCGGCGCGCCCGACGGCGTGATGGAAATAACCCTCCAGCATATTTCGGGTGTGCTGGAAGGCGGGTGAATCGGGCCGGATATGGGACGCCAGGACGCTGTGATGATATTGCGTGCGGCGGGTCAGCATTGTCGAAGCGATCGAAATTCCCACGCTGCCGCCGAGATTGCGCCAGACATTGATCAAGGCGGACGCGTTGTTGGTCTTCTCCAGCGGCAGGCTGGCAAAAGCTTCGGTGTTGATCGGGATGAACAGAAACCCCAGGCCGAGCGACTGGTAGAGCCGGTCCATCATGACCGTGTTGTAGTCGGTCGCCAGATCGAAATTGCCCATCAGCAGGAGCGCGCCGCCGCAGGCGAAGAGCCCGATGGCAATCAGTAAGCGCGCGTCCACCTTGCCGATGATGCGGCCGATGAACGGCATCAGGACGATCAGCGCCAGGGCGCCCGGCGTGATCACCAGTCCGGCATCGGTGGCGGTATAGCCCAGAAGCTCCTGGACGAAGGCGGGTATGAGGAAGGTCGAGCCCAACAGCACGAAGCCCAGCATGAACATCAGGGCCGAGCTGACGGCGAAGGTCCGGTCGCGCAACAGCCGTAAATCGATGATCGGTTTGGAGGTGGTGAGTTCCCAGACCACCAGGGCGACGAGGGAGAGCGCCGAAACCACCGCCAGGCCGAGGATGAAGTTCGACGCGAACCAGTCGTCCTCCTGACCGCGGTCGAGCACGATCTGCAGGGCGCCCAGTCCCAGGGCCACGAAGGAGAACCCGAGATAGTCGAAGCGGATGCCTTCCAGGCGGAAACGCTTGCGCGCTTCCAGCAGATGGGGCGGGTCCTCGATCAGCATGGTGATCAGGAAGATTAGCAGCAATCCGACCGGCACGTTGAGCAGGAACACCCAGCGCCAGGTGATGTTGTCGGTGATCCAGCCGCCCAATGTGGGGCCTACAGCGGGCGCGAAGACCACGGAGATGCCGTAGATGGCGAAGGCCATGCCGCGCTGTCGCAGCGGGAAGGTGTCGGTGAGGATGGCCTGGCCGGTGGGCTGCAGTCCGCCGCCTGCCGCGCCCTGGATGGCCCGCATGAGGACCAGAAAGCTCAGGTTCGGCGCCATGCCGCACATGAGCGAGGCGATGGTGAACCCGACAATGCAGATGAGGAAGAACCGCTTGCGGCCGACGACGGTGGACACCCAGCCCGAGATCGGCATGGAGATGGCGTTGGTGACCAGATAGGAGGTCAGCACCCAGGCCGATTCATCCTGGCTCGCGGCGAGATCACCGGCGATGTGCGGCAGCGAGACGTTGGCGATGGAGATGTCGAGTACCTCCATGAACGCCGCCAACGCCACAATCGGCGCCACCAGCCAGGGATTGATCCGCGGCCGGCTGAACTCGGACGCGGTCGCGGCGATGTCGCTCACCGCGCCGTCTCCGCGTCATGCTCCGGAATGTTCTGGGCCACGATCCGGTTGATCAGGGCGTCGGCGCCTTTCTGCTGGGAGGCATAGACATCCGTGACTTCGCGGGCGGCCCAGGCCGGGGTCTTCGACAGGCGGGCGCCGCTGCGATCATGGGTGTCCACGGTGACTTCCACGGAAACACCCAGCGGCAGGGGATGCTTCTTGAGCTCGGTCGGATCCAGCCCGATGCGCACCGGCAGCCGCTGCACGACCTTGATCCAATTGCCGGACGCGTTCTCCGGCGGCAGCAGGGAAAAGGCGCTGCCGGTGCCGGCCGAAAGCCCCAGGAGCTTGCCGTGGAAGGTGATGCCGGAGCCATACATATCGGCCGTCAGCGTCACGGGCTGTCCCACGCGCATGGCATAGAGGTCGGTTTCCTTATAGTTCGCCTCCACCCAGACGTGGTCCATCGGCACGATCGTCATGAGGGTTGTCGTGGGACTGACCTGGTCGCCGGGTTCCACATTGTTCTGCGACACGTAGCCGGACACCGGGGCGCGGACCTGGGTGCGGGCGAGCGCCAGCCAAGCCGAGCGCAATTGCGCTTCGGCCAGCTTGACGTCCGGATTGGTTTTCACGGTGGTGCCGGCGACG
>JBJKRM010000551.1:0-4826 GCA_046704685.1 Rhizomicrobium sp. | reverse complement strand
GTGGCCGACCGCGGACCGGCGGGCGACAATCCCGCAGCGGTCACCGGCAAGTCATCAGGAGAGGCCGACGAAGGCCGCTCCGGACGCTGCTTGTAATCCACGATCTCGACATCCTGGGCCGTTGTCTGATCAGCAAACAGCTGGACGCGATAGCCATCGCCATCAGGAACGATGAAACCGATAGGAAGACCGGCCGGCAAGATGTCGCCATCGCCGGAGGTCACCACCTGCGCGTTCGCCTTCAGCCGTACGCCGGGTGCCAGGGTTTCAATCTTCGGCATCGGCGAGTTGTCGCCAGCCATGATCGCCTGGTCCGTGTTAGGCTCGATGGAAACCGGAATCCGACTGTTCAAATCCGTCAAGAGGATCACCCAAGAGGTGCGCTCGCCGGCGAGAAATATCCGCCCGACCATGCCGCGCTGGTCGATCACCGCCTGACCGGGCTTGATTCCGTTCACCTTGCCGGCATCGAGGATCATGGTCTGCAGGAAGGGATGATTGGCCCGGCCAATCACCCGCGCCACGACCGACGACAGGGCCGGATCGGGAACCGCGTGCAACAGAAGCTGATAGCGCTTGATGCGTTCGGTCAGCACCAGCGCCCGGTTGTGCCACTGGCGCAGCCGAGCGTTTTCCTCCTTGAGGCGCAGATTCTCCTGATACACCCAGAAAATGTCGCCAATCGACCCGACCCAGCGATTGATGGTCTCCATTGGGGTCCGGGTGGCGACCAGGGCAGGACGCATCCAGTCAACGATGTTGGTGCGGGCACGGTCGAACAAAGAGGACTGGGCCTTGCCGATCAGAATGAGGATTACGGCAAGTGCCGCCACGACCACCAGCGGCAGGTGGGCTCTGCCACGTGATCGCGCAATCCTCCAGGTCCCATTGCCCATACTTACTCCGACACACGGCGCCTGGCCGGATCAGAACGCCGTCGAAAGAACGTGCCGCATACCTTTCGTATTTTCCAGTACGCGGCCGGTGCCAAGTGCCACGCAAGACAATGGATCATCCGCGATGGAAATGGGAAGTCCGGTTTCCTCGCGCAACACCTGATCCAAATTGGCAAGCAGCGAACCGCCGCCCGTGAGCACAATCCCTTTGTCGACGATGTCAGCAGCCAGTTCGGGCGGAGTTGCCTCAAGGGCGACCTTAACCGCTTCGACAATCGCGCCCACCGGCTCGGCCAAGGCCTCGGCGATGTGACGCTGGGTGATGGTGATCTCCTTCGGCACGCCGTTGAGCAGATCGCGCCCCTTGATCTCCAGGGTCACACCGGTGCCGTCGGTCGGCGGCGCGGCAGAACCGATCTCCTTCTTGATGCGCTCGGCACTGGCTTCACCGATCAGAAGGTTCTGGTGGCGCCGGATGTAGGCGATGATGGCCTCGTCCATCTTGTCGCCGCCGACACGGACGGAGCGCGAATAGACAATGCCGCCCAGCGACAAGACCGCCACTTCCGTGGTGCCGCCACCGATATCGACCACCATCGAACCAGTCGGCTCGCTGACGGGCAGCCCCGCGCCGATCGCGGCCGCCATCGGCTCCTCGATCAGGAAGACGCGGCGGGCCCCGGCCGAGAGGGCCGATTCCTGAATGGCGCGGCGTTCCACGGCGGTGGAGCCTGACGGTACGCAAACAATGATCATCGGATTGGCGAAGGAGCGCCGGTTATGCACCTTGCGGATGAAATGTTTGATCATCTCTTCCGCCACCTCGAAATCCGCGATGACGCCGTCGCGCATCGGGCGAATCGCCTCGATGTTGCCGGGCGTGCGCCCCAGCATCATCTTGGCGTCGTTACCGACCGCGCGAACCTGTTTCTTGCCTCCTCGATTGATCGTGGCGACCACCGACGGTTCGTTGAGCACGATGCCGCGACCCTTGACGTAAACAAGGGTATTCGCGGTCCCGAGGTCGATCGCCATATCGCTCGACAGTGCGCCGAGAAGACTGCCGAACATGCTTAACCTGCCATTCCTTTCCCAGCCGGACGACCGTTCACTGATTCGTCGAACATACCAGAGCCGGCCCCGGCGGAAGACCGCCGGAGCCGTTCCGATTCACTTCGCGACGTTCAGGTCTTCGGGCACCTGCTTCCTGCGTTTCACCAAGAGTTTGTTCAAAGCATTAACATAGGCATAAGCGGATGCCACCAACGTATCGGTATCCGCACCACGCCCCGTAACCGTCCGTCCGTCCTCCTCGAGCCTGACGCTGACATGCGCCTGGGCGTCGGTCCCCTCGGTCACCGCCTTCACCTGATAGAGCTGCAGGTTGACGGTATGGGGGAAGAGCTCGCGGATGGCGTTGAAAATGGCGTCGACGGCACCGTCACCCGTGACCTCGGCCGACTTGTCCTCGCCATTGATCGTCAGGGCCATCTCCGCGGAGGGCGGAACGCCGACCCCGGTGATCACCCGAAGAGACTTCACCACGATGGTGTCCTGGGCGCGCACAATCTCGTCATCGACCAGGGCGACGATGTCCTCGTCAAACACCGTCTTCTTCTTGTCGGCCAGCGCCTTGAAGCGGCGGAAAGCGTCCTCGAAGGCGGCGTCGGCCAGTTCGTAACCCAGCTGGGCCAGCTTGTCGCGAAAGGCATGACGCCCCGACAGCTTGCCCAGAACCAGCGAGGTTTCCTTTACGCCCACTTCCTCGGGACGCATGATTTCGTAGGTCTCGACGTTCTTCAGCATGCCATCCTGGTGGATTCCGCTTTCATGGCTGAAGGCGTTCTTGCCGACGATCGCCTTGTTGTACTGGACCGGAAAGCCGGTGACGTTCGACACCAGCTTGGAAGCACGCGACAGCATCTGAGTGTTGATGCCGGTGCCGAACGGCATCAGATCCTTGCGGACCTTGAGCGCCATCACGATCTCTTCCAGGGCCGCATTGCCGGCCCGCTCGCCGATGCCGTTGATAGTGCACTCCACCTGGCGCGCACCGGCCAGCACGCCGGCCAGCGAATTTGCCACCGCCAGACCCAGATCGTTGTGACAATGGGTGGCGATCACCGCCTTGTCGATGTTGGGCACCCGGTTGAACAGCATCTGGATGAGCTCGAAGAACTCCTGCGGCGTGGCGTACCCCACCGTGTCGGGAATGTTCACCGTCGTGGCGCCCGAACGAATCGCCAGCTCCACGCAGCGGCAGAGAAAATCGCGCTCGGTGCGGGTGGCGTCCTCGGCGCTCCACTGCACATCCTCCACCAGATTGCGGGCATGGGCCACCGAAGCGCCGACCGCATCGAGCACCGCATTGGCGCCCATGTTCAGCTTGTGCTTCATGTGCACCGGGCTGGTGGAAATGAAGGTGTGGATGCGCGGGTGCTTGGCGGTTTTCAACGCCGCGGCAGCACGATCGATATCCTTGAAACCGGCACGCGACAGACCGCAGACGCTCGCATTCTTGACGCGCCGTGCGATCTCCGCCACCGCCTCGAAATCACCTTGCGATGAAATCGGGAAACCGGCTTCGATGACATCGACGCCCATGGTGTCGAGAAAGTCGGCAACCTCGAGCTTCTCCTCAAAGGTCATCGCGGCGCCCGGCGACTGTTCGCCGTCGCGCAATGTCGTATCGAATATCCGTACCTGTTCCGATTTCGCTGGTGTTGTATTCATGGCCATACGTTCCTTCCGTTCACCGCATCCGCGGCTTCGATCTCTCCTTCGTCATCGCGATATCCCCTAAACACTCGGCGCGAAAACGCGCCCGCCAGCGCCTAGGGGCATCTAAGGAGGAGAAGCCGGCCCTGCGGCAAACCGAGGGAAGGACGGGGCGTGAAGTGCATGCGCGCGCAAACGCCAGCGGAAAATCCGCCCTTTGCGTCATGCTGCATCGCGCCTTGCGTCATCGCCGGATCGCCGTTCCGCCCGCCGAGTTTTCAGCTCGCTAAAACTTTAACGAAACGTCCTTAATCGCCCGTGAACAGGACGAAGGACCTCGCCACGAGCCGTATTTACGCCGGAAGTGTCACAGCGCGCAAGTCAAACCCCTGTTCCTGCGGCGAAAATCTACCTCCTCACGCCTTAGGGAAAGCGCCTATAGAGACCAAGCCGAAGTATCGGTATTTTCATTTTGCGAACAGTGGCGACGCATGGTTACGTGCGCCCGCCTCCAGCCGAGCCAGCCGAAATGAAGATCGTGCCTCCCGTCTCCATTGAGACACGCCGGCTGCTGCCCCTGTCTTGGGACCTGCTGGCGGCGGTCTTCGTCTTCGGCCTTATCATCCTGTTCGCCGAGGGCAGCCGCGAAGTCATCCAGCCGCTGGCCAACCTCAAGCACCAATCCATCACCCTGGACCCCGCCAGACTGCCCTTCTACGCCTTCCGCACGGCCCTGCGGATGATCGTGGCGCTCTCATTTTCTCTTTTATTTACATTTACTTATGCCACATGGGCAGCCAAGAGCCGACGCGCGGGGACGATCCTGATCCCCCTTCTGGACATCCTGCAATCGGTGCCGATCCTGGGCTTCATCTCGGTCACCGTGGTGTTCTTCCTGTCGCTCGCCCCGGGGCAAATCCTGGGGGCCGAGCTGGCGGCGGTGTTCGCCATCTTCACTTCCCAGGCCTGGAACATGGCCTTCAGCTTCTACCAATCCTTGCGCACCGTGCCGCCGGAGCTCGAAGAGGCGGCCCGGATGTTCGGCCTCAATGCCTGGGCCCGGTTCTGGCGCGTGGAAGCCCCGTTCGCCCTGCCGCCGCTGGTCTGGAACATGATGATGTCGATGTCCGGCGGTTGGTTCTTCGTTGTCGCTTCGGAAGCGATCACCGTGGGCGATACGACGGTGACCCTGCCCGGAGTCGGCGCCTACGT
>JBJKRM010000550.1:0-2766 GCA_046704685.1 Rhizomicrobium sp. | reverse complement strand
CGTGATGCTGGATACGAGCCACTTCGCATCGACCGAAAGGAACATAACAACAAGATCGACGATGAAATCATCGCCGAGATTCGTCGCTCGCGCTTCGTGATTGCGGACTTCACCCAAGGCGATTCTGGGGCCAGGGGCGGTGTCTATTACGAGGCGGGTTTTGCGCATGGGCACGGCATTCCTGTGATCTTCACATGCCGCGAGGACATAATCGGCAAGGTACATTTCGATACCCGCCAGTATAATCACATCACTTGGAAGGCCGCTGACGATCTGCGCCAACGCCTTGCGCAGCGCATATCCGCAACCATCGGTGATGGTCCGTTGAAAAAGACGAGATCAGCGCCATGATCTTCTGCATCGCCGACAGCTTCCAGGCCGCGCTGCGCCGCCTCTCTGCCCAGGAGCAGAAGGCGGTGAAGGAGACTGTTTTTGATTTGCAGATGAACCCCGCCGCGCCGGCACTTCAATTCCACCGCATCGACAAGTCCAAAGACCCCAATTTCTGGTCGATGCGCGTCAACCGCGACATTCGCCTGATCATCCATAAGACGGAATCCAGCTTCCTGATCTGCTACGTCGCCCATCATGATGATGCTTACACCTGGGCCGAGCGCCGCCGCATCGAAACGCATCCCAAGACCGGCGCGGCGCAAATCGTGGAGGTGCGCGAGCGCGTTCAGGAAATCGTCGTCCACAAGCCTGTGGAGGTGGAGCAGCCTGCAACGCCGATCCGCGTCGTCCTGCCGCCGCTGTTCCCCGGCATCACGGACGAAGAGCTTCTCACCTACGGCGTTCCGGTCGATTGGCTTGCCGATGTAAAGGCTGCCACGGAAGATACGATCTTCGATCTTGCTGAGCATCTGCCGCGCGAAGCGGCGGAAGCCTTGCTCGACCTTGCCACCGGCGCAAAGCCGCAGATACCTGCCGTCACCGCGCCGGAGGCTGTCAGCCCCTTCGAGCATCCCGATGCCCAGCGGCGCTTCCGCGTCATGGAGGATGTCGAAGAACTCAAACGCGCGCTCGATTTCCCCTGGGATCAATGGACGGTGTTCCTGCATCCATCCCAGCGGCAGGTCGTGGAACAATCGTTCAGCGGCCCCGCACGGGTGTCCGGCTCCGCCGGAACGGGCAAGACCGTCGTTGCCCTGCATCGCGCCGCGAACATCCTGCGACAGTACCCGCAGGCACGGCTCTTACTCACGACGTTCTCTCTGCCGCTCGCCAATGCGCTTGAAGGCAAGCTGCGTATCCTTACTGGCGAGGATAAGAGCATCGTCCCCCGTGTGACCGTGCTGCCCTTCAAGGGCGTCGCATACGAATTGTTCACGCTGGCATTCGGGCACCACCCGAGGGCGGCGACTGAGGATCAAATTCGCGGGGCGCTCAAGACAGCGGCTGGCGAAGCGTCCCTGACCAGCTTTACGCCGCGCTTTCTCGCTTCCGAATGGTTGAATGTCGTCGATGCGTGGCAGTTGGACAGCCTCGACGCTTATCAGGTCGTTCCCCGGCTGGGCCGCAAGAACCGCCTTGGTGCAAAGCAGCGCGAAAAGCTCTGGCCCGTGTTTGTGCGAGCGAGGCAGCTAATCGAGACGCAAGGGCGTCTCACTTGGCCTTCCATCTTCGGGAACGTCACCGCGCATTTTGCGCAGCGGGCCGACAAGCCATTTACCCATGCCGTGATTGACGAAGCGCAGGACCTCGGCGTGCCGGAACTGCGGATGCTCGCCGCCATTACGCCGAACGGTCCCGATGCGCTATTCTTCGCCGGCGACCTTGGCCAGCGTATCTTTCAGGAGCCGTTTTCGTGGAAGGCGCTGGGCGTCGATATTCGCGGGCGTTCTCGCACCCTCAAAGTCAACTATAGAACGTCGCACCAGATCAGGCAGGCGGCCGACCGCCTTCTGCCTAAGATCGTGCAGGACGTTGACGGGAACGAGCAGGACCGGCGCGGCACTGTGTCCGTGTTCAACGGCCCAGACCCTGAAATCCAGATCTTCGCTGATGCCGACCGCGAGATCCACGGTGTGGCCGACTGGATCAAACAGGCCGTGGTCGATGGAATCGCCCCCGCCGAGATCGGCATATTCGTTCGCTCCAACGACCAACTCGCCAGGGCGCGCGCCGCCGTGAAAGCCGCTGGTCAAACGCAGTTGGAACTCTCCGAACGGCTTGAGCAGCCGCAGGGCCGGGTTGCCATTGGCACCATGCACCTTGCCAAGGGCCTCGAATACAAGGCCGTCGCTGTCATGGCCTGCGACGACGACATATTGCCCTTACAGGAGCGCATCGAAACCGTCGCCGATGAATCGGAACTCGACGAGGTTCACGACACCGAGCGCAACCTGTTCTATGTCGCTTGCACCCGCGCCCGCGACCGGCTGCTTGTTTCCGGCGTTAAGCCTGCGTCGGAATTTTTCGCCGACTTTTCCGCTCCGCAGAGCCGGAACAAGAGCTAATCGCTGTTGGGGGAGGGGTGCTTTCTCCAGAAGCTCGTTTATGATGTGAACATGCTCATGGCGGTATGGTCGCTAAAGAGAATCCATGAATCCAGTCCCCTTAGCTTGGTGGTATTGTAGTTGGTATGGATTTGGGGCTTGAGCGGAAATTTCAATCACTACAATGCGAACTCAAGCCAGTTGACCATCGAGTGGGAATGAGAGGTTAAAAATGCTCCTTATAATTCAGTGTCTTATATAGGATTTGGAATGGCCGGATTATAGCCTCTTCGGAGCTTTCTTTACGACCGAGGCATGACCGCCGAAA
>JBJKRM010000549.1:0-4922 GCA_046704685.1 Rhizomicrobium sp. | reverse complement strand
ATCTTCATTGGCAGCCACAGCTGATGGAGATGCCGCGCACCGTGGGTTCGCTCAAGGCCGGAACCGTCATGCTATCGGCCAGCTCGGTCTGCAACGACAAGAACGGCCGCATGGCCTCGATGCAGCTTCAGCTCTACAGCTCACGCGATCAGGGCCGCGACTGGAAATATATCGGGACCGTGGCCCATGGCACGGCAGCGCTGCCGGTGTGGGAGCCGGATCTGGTGTTGCTGGATGACAGCCGGCTGGTCACCTACTATTCCGACGAAACGCACAAAAAGGACGGCTACAACCAGCTCCTGGGCCACAAGGTCTCTAGCGACGGCGGCAAGACGTGGGGACCGGAAGTCTACGACACCGCCATTCCGGGTGGCGTGGAACGCCCCGGAATGGTGACCACCGCCCGGCTGCCCGACCGCCGCACTGTCTACAGCTATGAGGACGTGCAGGGACCGCATGACGGCCAGATCCATATCAAGTTCAGCAAGGACGGACTGCATTGGGGGCCGGCGGACAGCCGCGGTATACCGGTTCAGGCCATGGGCGGCGAATATCCCAGCCACTGCCCGGTGATCGGTTGGTATCCGGTGGACGGGCCGGACGGTGTTCTGATCGTGAGCGCCAGCTCCAGCGGGGGCGGCGGCGATCCTGCGGGGCACGCGCTGTACTGGAACAATGACAACGGCGTCGGTCCGTGGTGGGAGGTGCCGGCGCCGGTGCAAAAGCGGATGAACTTCCGGGCGGGCTGGACCCAAGCGCTGATGCTGAAGCCCGACGGCAGCTTCCTGCACATCACCTCTTCGGCCTCGTCCAAGGCCCCGATGAATCCGACCAAGAACGAGATCCTGTTCGCTTCGGCGCGGCTCGATTTCCACCGCTACGAGGCCGAAGATGCCGCGCGCACGGGATCGGCGATGATGCGCGATCCGTCGATGTCCAACGGCCGCAAGGTACGGCTGGGGGCGAAGAATGTCGGCCGTCTGAGATTCCAGATCCATGTGGCCAAAGGCGGCGCCTACCGGCTCGGCGTCAATTACGGCGACATCGGCTTTGCCGCCACCCCGCGTCTCATCGTCAACGGCAAGCAGATTGCGGGCACCGCCGCGCCGGCGCCGCTCGACCCCGCTCTGGCCGCCCGGCGGATCCGCGATCTCGGCACCCGTGGCAGTGGCAAGCGGACATTGTTCTCGGCCACTACCAAGCTGAAGGCCGGCGACAATGTCGTCGAGATCCTCGGCGGCGCTTATGCCCTCGACATCGATTATCTGGAAGTCACGCCAACGAAGTAGAGGCTTCGTGCGGATAGAGTGACGGATTGCCCACTCCCCATTTCCGGTCGCGCGTAACGCGCGATGGAGTGGATGTGGGCAATTCGACAGCTTGTAAACTGTTGCTGTATTCCCGCTCAGAGCGGCGAACCCGCCGCGGCGAAGCAGAGCGCGATGGCGGCAATGACGGCCAGCGAGATCGCTCCGATGTGGCGGGCGAACCAGCTCGATCTTATGAGCCGGGTCGATGGATTGAGCTCCATCTCGTGATGCCGGTCAACCAAACCTCCGAGGATCGACATGGTCGCCTCCTGCGTGGACAGTCGAACGGGCATTATCTCACCAATCAAGCGGTTTGTCAGTGACCTAAATCAACGTCCGGCTCGAATTTGAATAGGACACAGATGCGCACCGCTGTGAGCTGGAGCGTTTAACGGCTGCTGTGTGACAGGCCCAATCCGTCGAGTTCGGCGACGAAACCAGCGCCGAAATAGTAACCAAGCTCGTCGCGCACGCCGTTATACAACGATGGACCGTCTCCGACACAAACCAGCGTGCCATCGACGACCTCGGGCGACGGCACCAGAACGCCATGCTCGAAGGTCACCGGGAACAAGGTCGAGACCAGCGGCTTATAGAGGTGGTAATCGAGGCCGTTCCGCAGGCACCAGGCATGGATGCGGCAGCCGCGGCCCTTGGGCTCGGCAAAGACGCATTTGCCGTCGATTACCCTGGTGCGGGCGTGAACGCCGGACGGAAATTCCGGATCGTGCTCCAGCTCATCGGTGAACCATTCGGCCTCAGGCTTGCCGATGAAGGCCTCAAATTTAGCGCCCAGAGTGCGCAGACGCTCCATGGTGACGCAATCGATGTCGACGCCATAGCTGCAGCACTGGTCCTGGCAGAAGCCGCATTGCATGCAATGGGTGAAATAGCGATACGTGAAGATGCGCGGGTCTACCGAATGGATGACCGGGGCGCCGAGCACCGCACGGAAGGCACGGGTGAGAGCGATCATCGCAGTGCTTCCTCGACCGTGCGGGTGATGAGATCGGCGTAGGAAAGGCCGGCTTCCGCCGCGGCGGCCGCCAACCCGGCATCAGGCGCGATCCCGGGATTGGGATTGATCTCGAGGATCAGCGGGCGGCCCTCGGCATCAACGCGGAAATCAACCCGCGCCGTGCCGCGGCAGCCGAACAGCGTCCAACTCAATTCGCAGAGGTTGCGCAGTTGGGCGGCGAGCCCCTGCTCGTCCTCCTCCACCCCGAAACGGCGGACGGTCTGGATCGACTCGAAGGAGGCGTCATCCCATTTGGCGCCATAGGAGACGATGCGCGGCCGGTCGGCCGGCCATTTCTGGAAGGTCATCTCGGCCATCGGCAGGACCCGCGGCTGGCCGTTCTGTTCGATCACCGCGATGTTGAACTCGCGGCCATCGATGAAAGCCTCGGCGAACCAAGTGCCGCCATAACGAGCGGCACAGGCCTCGGCGCGATCGGGAACATCTACGGCATCGACCACGGCGCCGTCATCCAGACCGAGTGAGGCATCCTCGTCGGCACATTTGACGATCCAACGGCCAGGCGTCAGGCCCTGCCAAGCCGGCGGCTCGGACCAGGGCGGCGTCGGCAGGTCGGCATGGCGCAAGAGGCGCTTGGTGCGGGGCTTGTCACCTGTGACGATGAGGGCCTCGGCGCCGGCGCCGGTGTAGCGCATGCCCAGTTCGTCGAGCAGCTGCGGGGCGCGCCAGGCGTGCCGGCCCTGGCCGTCGATGCCTTCCACCAGATTGAAGACCACATCCGGTTGATGGGCGGCGAGAACGGCCTGCACGGCATCGCGGTCGGGCGTGAAGGCCGCGAGCGGGGCCTGATGATCACGCGAGCGCAGCGCAGCGGAAACAGCACGGGCGGCAATCAGGGTGTCCTGGTCCTCGGGCGGGGCATCCGCCGGTACGTCGGAGTGGAGGACAAGGACGATCACTTTCCTCCCCCGCTTGCGGGGGAGGCGGTCGCGAAACGACCGGAGGGGGCATGGCGCGTGGCTCCCCCCCTTGCCTCGCTACGCTCGGCACTCCCCCCGGAACCGAGGGGAGAAAAGAATGGTGCAAATTTCACGAGCTGCGGATTTCTTCTGAAGAACGAGGCCATGATGCGACCGATGAGGCCGTCATAACCGAGGCCGGCATAGTCGGCAATGAAGCAAAGATCGGAATGGCCGGGCCGAAGACCCGCCAACGGATTGACTTCGATAAAATGCGGAGCGCCGGCGGCGTCGCAGCGCAGGTCGATGCGACCGCCGTCGCGGCAGCGCAGGGCGCGCCAAGCGGCCAGCGCCACACCACTCGTGTCAGCGCTGTCAGCGAGTGGCACCGGCACCACGTCCAGCTTGTCCTCCCAACCGTCCAGCTTGTTCTCGTAGCCGTAACCGGCGCCGACATAACCCGCTTTGGGGACGATCTCGGTAACCCCCAGCACTTCGGCGTCGTCGCCCGTGCCGGTGATGCCGACGGTGAACTCGCGCCCCGGCAGGAAGGTCTCCACCAGGACCGGCTGGCGGAAACGCTTCAAGAGATCAGCGGCGACGGATTTGAGACCGGCAGCATTGCCGACCTTGGAATTGCGGTCGACACCCTTGCCGGAGCCTTCGGCCACCGGCTTGAGAAAGAGCGGATATGGCAGATCGACCTTGGCGATGTCGGCCAGGGTATCGATCACCGCGAAGTCGGGCGTCGGCACGCCGGCGTCGCGCACCACCCGCTTGCACATGCCCTTGTCGAGGGTGAGCGCCAGGGTGAGGGCATCGGAGAAGACGAAGGGGATGTCGTAGGCGTCAAGCAGCGCCGGCACCTGGGCCTCGCGGGCCAGCCCCTTGACGCCCTCGCAGAAATTGAACACCGCATCCCAGCGCTCGCCGGCCACCAGGCGGGCGGCCAGCGCCTTCACCGTGCCGATGCGGACCGGCTCCAGCCTCCGGCGCGCCAGAGCGGCACAGATGGCCTCGACGGTGACCTCACTGTCGAACTCGGCGGCGTCTTCCTCGCTCCAGCCTTGGGCGAGGTAGTCGGCCTTGAGGTCGTAGGTGACCCCGATGCGCATCAAAGGCCTCCGCCTTGTGAGGAGGGGCATCGCACATGGCCCCAACGTGTCATAGCCCATGACTGCGGGCCATCCAGGTCTCGCAACATCACTGCTTCCGGAAAAGCTTGATCTATGGTTTTTGCAGCGGAGCAACTCCACCTGGGTCGCCCGCATTCGCGGGCGATGACACCGAGTGGGCTGAGGGATGTGCGCCCCCCTTCCCCGCAAGAGGGAGGTGAGAAGCGCGCCCTCTCCATCGACATCGTCCTACTCCCGTCCCAGCGAGCCGCCAGGGTCGGGATAGCGGCAGACCTTGCCTTCGAAATTGCGCAGCAAAAGATCGTCGCCATCCCGGCCGACCACCGGATCGGGGGCCAGTTGGATCTTGCCGCCGCCGCCCGGGGCGTCGATGCAGAAGATCGGCGTGGCATAGCCGGTGGTGTGGCCGCGCAAGGCGGAAATGATCTCCAGCCCCTTCTCCACATTGGTGCGGAAATGGGCCGAGCCGCTGATCGGATCGCACTGGTAGAGGTAATAGGGCCGCACCCGGCGCCGGATCAGACCCTGCATAAGCGGG
>JBJKRM010000548.1:0-5274 GCA_046704685.1 Rhizomicrobium sp. | reverse complement strand
CCCTGATCGTCTGGACCATTGCTGCCAGTGTGATCGTGGCCGGATTGGCCTGGTACGACATCTGGCACGCCTGGCCGGGCCAGGCGGCGGCGTTTTCCTCGGGGCCCGTTTCGACCGAACTGTTTGTGACCTGTGCGGTGTTCCTGTTCGTGGCGCATGCGCTGGTGTCGTGCGGCGATGCCGACCGCCGGGTGCTGGCGCATTACTGCACCCTGTTCGATCTGGCCTGGCGGCTGGGCGTGCAGGTGGGTATCACCATCTGCTTCGTCGCCGCCTTCTGGATCATGCTGTGGCTCGGCATCGCCCTGTTCGACATGATCAAGCTGACGGGGTTTGGCGTGTTCATTCGCCATCCCTGGATCTGGATTCCGCTCACCACCATCGCCGCCGCCGCGGCCATCCACATCACCGATGCGCGGGCCAATCTGGTGCGCGGCGTGCGCACGCTCGCCCTCACCCTGCTCGGCTGGCTGTTGCCGATCATCGCCCTGATCGCGTTCGGCTTCCTGATCGCGCTGGTGTTCACCGGCCTCAAGCCGCTGTGGGAAACGCGCAGCGCCACCTTCCTCTTGCTGGCCGCCGCGGCGGTGCTGGTGATCCACATCAATGCCGCCTATCAGGACGGCGATCCCGAACGGCGGCCGCCGCACATTTTGCGCGTCGCCGGTACGCTGGCCGCGGTGCTGCTGATCTTCATCGTTTGGATCGCCGCTTATGCCTTGTGGCTGCGGGTGGATCAGTATGGCTGGACAGTGGACCGCATCGTCTCGGCCAGTGCGGTGCTGGTCGCCTTCATGTTCGCGGTGGGATATCTGATCGCCGCGATCCTGCCGGGGATGTGGCTGAAGCTGATCGAGCGCTGGAATGTCTACGGCACGTTCGTGTTCCTGATCGTGCTGTTCGCGCTTTCCACACCGATCGCCGATCCGATGCGGCTGGCGGTGGCGGATCAGGTGCACCGGCTGAAGACGGGCGTGGTGAAGGCAGAGAAGTTTGATTTTTGGTATCTACGCCTTCACGGCGGACGATTTGGACATGAGGCACTGTTTGAACTGATGCGCTCGCGAGATGCCACAACGCGAAAGGATGCCGAACTCGCATTCAAGGATAATCTCGTCGGGGCTTCACCAAGTGATAGTGGGGTAAAGCTGGATATCTCTCAGGCCATCACGGTGCATCCGAAAGGCAAGACGCTTCCGCTTTCCTTCGTCAATCAGGACTGGAGCAAAGTGCCCGCTGGAAATGCCGTTTCCGACTGTATCAGCCCGAAAATAAAGATGCGCTGTGATGCGATTCTGCAGAATGTCGATGGTGATGCTGGCGATGAAGTCATTGTCGTCTACGGTACAAATATAGGCTACGGCGATTGGTGGGCGGTAGAGGTCTTCAAGAACACATCTAAAGGCTGGGTTCCCGTTTCGCGTTCGGCGGCGGTTTCGACACGTCCGGCATGCCGGAACCGTCTACTGTCCGGTAAGCTGGAAGGCGCCGTGCCCCTGCAAAGGGATTTGGTTGTTGATGGCCTGCGCACGGTGATGGTTCCGGAAGGCGGCGAATTCGACCTGATCTGCAAATAGGGGTGCTTGGTTTTTCCTGCTGCTTTGCGCTAATCAGGGCCCATGTCGCTCGTCGCTCTGATCGATTACGGAAGCGGAAACCTGCGCTCGGCTGAGAAGGCTTGCGAGCGGGCGGCGGCGGAGCGTTCGCTCGACCGCCAGATTGTCGTGACCTCCGATCCGGCCGTGGCGGCCAAGGCGGACCGGATCGTGCTGCCCGGCGTCGGCGCCTTTGCCGACTGCATGGCCGGGTTGAAGGGGTTGTCCGGCATGGTCGATGCCCTCAGCGAAGCGGTGCTGTCGCGCGGGGTGCCGTTCCTCGGCATCTGCGTCGGCATGCAGCTGCTCGCCAGCGTGGGGCGCGAGTTCGGCGATCACGAGGGGCTGGGGTGGATCCCGGGCGAGGTGGTACGGATGACCCCCGCCGACCCGGCACTGAAGATCCCGCATATGGGCTGGAACGAACTGACGATCGAACAGCCGCATCCGCTGTTCGCCGGGCTGGAGCCGGGGGCGCACACCTATTTCGTGCACTCCTTTGTCATCAAGCCGGCCGATTCCGGCCACCGGCTCGCCACCACCGACTATGGCGGCACCATCACCGCGGCGGTGGGTCGCGACAACATCGCCGGCACGCAATTCCATCCGGAAAAGAGCCAGAAAGCGGGCCTGACCATCCTCGGCAATTTCCTGGAGTGGGCGCCGTGATCCTGTTTCCCGCCATCGATCTGAAAGACGGCCGCTGCGTGCGGCTGCAGCGCGGCGAAATGCAGTCCGCGACCGTGTTCAACGACGACCCGGCCGCTCAGGCACGGGCCTTCGCCGAAGCCGGCTTCCGCTGGCTGCATTGCGTCGATCTCAACGGCGCCTTCGAAGGCCAGTCGGTCAATGCGGCGGCGGTGAAAGCCATCCGGGCGGCGATCGATTTGCCGATCCAGCTGGGCGGCGGCATCCGCGACATGAAGGCGGTGGAGGCCTGGCTTGCCGCCGGCATCACCCGGGTGATCCTGGGCACGGTGGCGCTGACCAATCCAGCCCTGGTGAAGGAGGCGGCGCACGCCTTTCCGGGACGGATCGTGGTCGGCGCCGATGCCAAGGGCGGGCGCATCGCGACGCAAGGCTGGTCGGAAACCTCCGAACTGACGCCGGCCGAGTTGATGGAACGCTTCGTGGATGTGGGGGTGGCGGCGGTGCTTTACACCGATGTCGACCGCGACGGGCTGTTGAAAGGGGTCAATGTGCCCTCCACCGCCCAACTGGCCCGCTCGATCAATATCCCGGTGATCGCCTCGGGCGGGGTGTCCGGCATGAGCGATATCGAAGCCCTGGTGGCGGCCAACGAGCCCAATATCGAAGGGGTGGTGATCGGCCGGGCGCTGTATGACGGGCGCATTCCGGCCCAAGATGCGCTTAAGCTGGCGAACAGTGTTCGCTCCTAAGACCGCGATCCGAGGATGATGAAAAAGGCCTGTGGATAAATCTGTTAGTGGCCGTTCTTCAACCTGTGGACAAGATCGTCGAGCTGCTCCAGGGTTTTGTAGGAAATCCGCACTTCCCCGCCCTTGTCGCCCCGGTCGAGCACTTGAACTTTTAGCCCTAAGACGTTGGAAACACTAGTTTCCAGTTCCTTGATGTTGGGATCATACGCAGCCGGGCTGTGGACGGTCTTCTTTTTGGCCTTGGAACGCTGTTCGGCCTGCCTGACATTGAGGGCCCCGGAGATGATGTCCATGGCCCGGGCGATGGGGTCCGGATCGCCGATCAGGGTCCGGGCATGACCGGCCGTCAGCTTGCCATCGCGCACCAGCGTCTTCACCGCTTCCGGCAGTTTCAGCAGTCGCAAGGTGTTGGCCACATGCGGCCGGCTCTTGCCGACCTCGGCCGCCAGCTTCTCCTGGGTGTAGCCGAAGCGGTCCATCAGCTCCTGATAACCGGCCGCCTCTTCCACCGCATTGAGATCGGAGCGCTGGACGTTCTCGATGATGGCGACTTCCAGGGCCTCGGCATCGCCCAGCTCCTTCACCACCACCGGCACTTCATGCAGCTTGGCGGCTTGCGCGGCGCGCCAGCGCCGTTCTCCCGCCACGATCTCGAAGGCGTTGGCATCGCCAGCCACCGGCCGCTCCAGGATGGGCTGCAGGATGCCCTTCTCCTTCACCGAGGCGACCAGATCGTTGAGGTCGTCCGCAATGAAGGTCTTGCGCGGCTGGAACTTGTTCGGCCGCAGGAAGGCGGTGGGCACCACCCGCGGAGCGCGCGATCCCGGGCGCGGCGCGTCCTCGCCGATCAGGGCCGACAAGCCGCGGCCCAATCCTCTGTGGCGCGTATCTTCTGCCAAGTTTCTCTCCGCACTCATGCTGCCGCCCGCACCCGCTCGCGCTGAATCAACTCGCCGGCCAGCTTGATGTAGGCCTGACTGCCCGGGCATTTGAGATCGTAGACCAGCGCCGGGAGCCCGTGACTCGGCGCTTCGGAAATCCGCACATTGCGCGGGATCACCGTGTTGTAGACCTTGTCGCCCATATGGCCGCGCACATCGGCCGCCACCTGGTCCGACAGCTTGTTGCGCCTGTCGAACATGGTCAGAACGATGCCCTGCAGCTCCAGCGCGGCATTCAAATTCTCGCGCACCAAGTCGATGGTGTTGAGCAATTGGGTGAGACCTTCCAGGGCGAAGAACTCGCATTGCAGCGGCACCACCACCGCATCGGCGGCCACCATCGCATTGACGGTGAGCAGGGTGAGTGACGGCGGGCAATCGATCAGCGCATAGGAAAAGGGAGATTGTCCGTGTGCAGAATATTCCGCCAACGCATCCTTGAGCCGGAAGTTACGGCGCTCGGCATCGATCAGCTCGAGCTCGGCGCCGGACAAATCGACCGTAGACGGAATAATCGACAGCTTGGGGATGCGGGTCGGCTGGATGGCGTCGTTGAGCGGCGCCTCGCCCATCAACACGTCGTAGATGGTGACCTTGCGGTCCTTGCGGGCCATGCCGAGACCGGTGGAGGCGTTGCCTTGCGGGTCGATGTCGATCACCAGCGTCGGCTCGCCCACGGCCGCCAAAGCGGTCCCCAGATTGATCGCGGTGGTGGTCTTGCCCACGCCGCCCTTCTGATTGGCGACGACCAGGACTCGGGGCTTCTTTTCAGGCGCGGGTTCGGACATGAACGAGATCTCGGATCTCCAGGATCCTGCCCAGCGGGTGGGTTTTGCTGGGGTGGGTCCGGGCAAACATTTTCCAGGACTTGCGGGCGTCGGTCAACTCGAGCACCAGATTTTGGCCCTTTAGAAACAAGCAGATAGTGTCAGGACCGATGAAATCCTGTGCATAGGAGAGAAGCTCGGGAAGCGGCGCGCAGGCCCGCGCCGTAACGATGTCGAAGCGCTGCCGGGGCGCCTCCTCCATGCGTTGGTTTCGCACCTCAACGGCCAGCCCCAGCCTCTCGGCCACGGCCCGCAGGAATTCGCATTTCTTCTTGGTGGCTTCGAACAGCGAGACCTTGAGACGGTCGCGCAGGATGATAGCCAGGACCAGACCAGGGAACCCTGCCCCACTGCCAAGGTCCACCAGGGTTTCCGCGCTGCGCGGGATCAGCGGCACCAGCTGGGCGCTGTCCATGACATGGCGCTGCCAGACGTCTTCCAAAGAGACCGCCGAGACCAGATTGCGCCGGCTGTTCCAGTCCTCGAGCATGCCGATATGGATCTTGAGCAT
>JBJKRM010000547.1:0-7928 GCA_046704685.1 Rhizomicrobium sp. | reverse complement strand
CCTCCAGCTTGGAGATGTCGAGAATGTCGTTGATGATCGACATCAGACAATCGGCCGACAGGCGCATCGCCTCGGTGTACTGGCGCTGTTCCGGCGTCAGCTTGGAGCGCAACAGCAGCGCATTCATGCCGATGATGCCGTTCATCGGCGTGCGGATTTCATGGCTCATGCTGGCCAGGAAGGCGCTCTTGGCCTGGTTGGCCGCATCCGCCTGGTCGCGGGCATGGCGCAGCAGCGCCTCGCGCTCGCGCAGCTTGTCGGTGGTAAAATAGTGCTGGATCTGGTTCTCGATAACCTTCGACAGCGCCGCGAACTGCCGCGATTGCGACGGGGTCAGCTTCCGCGGCTCGCCGGCATAGATGCAGAACGCGCCCAGGCAGTGTCCGTCGGCATCCTTGAGCGGACTGCCCGCGGCATGACGGTAGGTCTCGGCCTCGCCGATCGTCGGGGTCGCCTGCAGGTCGGGAAACTCGATGGTGTTGCGTTCCTGCAGAACCAGATCGCTCAGCGTGTCCTCGCGCGGACTGCGCGCCAGCGGTTCCTCGAGCGAACTGACGGTGACAAGCTCGCGCCCCGACACAAGGCTGACCGCCGCCAGGTCGGCCCCCAGCACATCCCTGGCGATGAGGCAGAGGCCCTCGAGGCCGACCTTGCGCTCGTCGCAGGCGAGATCGATGTCCCGCACGCCGTCATGCGGCGCAACCCCGGTGGTCTCGGTCTCCTCAACTGGCTCGCTTGGCAACAAGACTAACCGTTCCTTACGCGGTCACGCGCCCCCAAAATCGACACGGCCCGCACCAACAGCTCTCGTTTGCGCAGGAACCGATTGCGCTCACGCTATAGGCAAGCTGTTCAAGGAAGCGTTGCTGAATTGACAGAAAAAGATGTGGTTCGGTTACCAGCAGGTTAGCAACGCAAAGGCATTCTTGCCTCGCGGGTGCACCAGGGGCCCGAAACCGGTGGCAGCACGCTCAACCCGTTGCGATTGGGAGAGCCCCGCCCGGCGCGCTATGCTGATTTTCGCGTCTTCTGGATTCGGCTCATATGAAGGTCATCGCCATCACGGGCGGCGGACAGGGCATCGGCCGCGCCATCGCCGTTCATTTCGCCGAAGCCGGCTATGCCGTCTCGATCAGCGACACCGACGCACAAGCCGGACGTGAAGCCGTCGCCACCGTCAAGCAGATGGGCGGAGCGGCCCTCTTCACCCGGGCCGATGTCTCCAAGCCGGCGGACGTGCTGCGCTGGATCGGGCAGACCAAGCGCGAACTGGGCGTGCCCGACGTGCTGGTCAACAGCGCCGGCATCATGATCCGCAAGGACGTGCTCAAGCTCACCCCGCGCGAATTCGACCGGGTGATCGCCACCAATCTGGGCGGCGCCTTCCACTGTGCGCAGGCAGCGGCCCGCATGATGGCCAAACGCGGCAAGGGCGGCGCGATCATCAACATCGCCTCCACCCGCGCCTTCATGTCGGAGCCCAACACCGAGGGCTATACCGCCTCCAAAGGCGCTATCGTGGCGCTGACCCACGGCCTTTCCATCAGCCTGGCGCCCTATCGCATCCGGGTGAATTGCATCAGCCCGGGCTGGATCGAAGTGGGCGATTGGAAGAAATCGTCAGAATCCGTGAAGCCGAAGCACTCCAAGGAAGATCGCGAACAGCATCCGGTCGGACGAGTCGGGACACCGCCAGACATCGCGAAAGCCTGCCACTTTCTCGCCGAAAGCGCCGGGTTCATGACCGGCCAGAACATCACCATCGACGGCGGCATGACCGTGAAGATGATCTACGCCGAGTGATTTCGCGCTAAGTCTCTAAATTACGTAGCGAAAATACGCGTATCCCCGGATGCGACCATTTTGCCCCGCCGGATTACACTAAGCGCGTTACATCGGGCGTGCTGAGTCCTAATTTCGCCCCGTTCCAAAGAGGGTGACCGCAAGGGGGCCGGCCACGCCGGCGAAGGAGTTTTGCCGTGTTTCACACTGCCAGTTTCATCGACGAAAATGCCATCATTGCCGCGCTCGAAGAAGGCAAGCGCGCCGTCTCGCGCGACACGGTGGAAGCCATCATCAAGAAGGCCTCCGAGGCCAACGGACTGTCGCTTCCCGAGGTTGCGACCCTGCTGAACGTGCACGACAAGGAGATGGTCGAAGAGATCTTCAAGACCGCCAAGGCGATCAAGCGGCGCATCTACGGCCGCCGGCTGGTGCTGTTCGCGCCGATCTACGTCTCCGACTACTGCATCAATTCCTGCGTCTATTGCGGTTACGGCGCCGGCCACAAATTCCCCCGCCGCAAGCTGACCATGGACGAGATCAAGAGGGAAACCACGGTCCTGCTCAACATGGGGCACAAGCGGCTCGCCATGGAAGCCGGCGAAGACCCCGAGAACTGCCCGATCGAATACATCCTGGACGCCATCGATGCGGTCTATTCGGTGAACACCAAGAACGCCAACATCCGCCGCATCAACGTCAATATCGCCGCCACCACGGTGGACAACTTCAAGAAGCTGAAGGCCGCCGAAATCGGCACCTATATCCTGTTCCAGGAGACCTTCCACCGCGAGACCTACGCCAAGATGCATCCGCGGGGGCCCAAGAGCGATTACGACTATCACACCACCGCCTTCGACCGCGCCATGACCGGCGGCATCGACGATGTCGGCGCCGGCGTCTTGTTCGGTCTTTATGACCACAAATTCGAGCTCTTGGCGCTGATGCAGCAAGCCCTGCATCTCGAAGCCGAATTCGGCTGCGGCCCGCACACCATCTCGGTGCCGCGCATCCGCCCCGCCGGCGGCATCAACCTCGACAGCTTCCCGCATATCGTCTCCGATGCCGACTTCCAGAAGCTGATCGCCATCATCCGCCTGGCGGTGCCTTATACCGGCATGATCATCACCACCCGCGAGGAAGCCAATTTCCGCAACGAGTGCCTGGAGCTCGGCATCTCGCAATTGTCGGGCGGCTCCTGCACCGGCGTCGGCGGCTATTGCGAGGAGAACGAGCTCGGCGTCAAGCAGCCGACCCAGTTCCAGGTCAATGACGAGCGCCCGCTCGACCAGGTGATGTACGACATCGCCGAGGCCGGACACCTGCCCTCGTTCTGCACCGCCTGCTATCGCAACGGGCGCACCGGCGACCGCTTCATGGCGGTGGCCAAGTCGGGCGAGATCCAGAATCTCTGCCAGCCCAACGCCATCCTGACGCTGAAGGAATATCTGATCGACTTCGCTTCACCGGCGACTAAGGAGATCGGCGAAAAGGTGATCGCCGAGCATCTCAAGCAGATTCCGAACCAGAAGCTGCGCAAGGTGACCGAACAACGCCTCGTCGAGATCGAGGACGGCAAGCGGGACCTGTATTATTAGGGTTGCAAACAACCCCGCGAACGGCCGGGCTCCCGCCCGGCGCGTGCGGCACTCTGGCGCAGTGCGCGCGCGCACGCCGGGCGCGAATCGACACGCCGCGAATTGACAAAGACCGCCTGCGGTCGCAGCCTTTTTCCGGGAATACCAAAGGGGGCTGAAATGTCTGGATCGAAGCGTTTTACCGAAATTGCGTTGAAGCTCGGCATCGCCGTGCCTGCCAGCTTGTTGCTGATGACCGGCAGCCAAGCGAAGATCGTGGACCATCCGGAAACCAGCCCCACTTTGGAAGCCCTGCGCGGCAACGCCGTGGCCGACAAACTGATCGGCTATACGCGCGACGGCGTCCGGATTGCTTCGGCCGCCAACTGCAAAGGCATCCATGGCGACCAGCATGTCGACAAGGATGACCCCAATATCACCAACAACGGCAAGCATTCGAACGTCCACAGCAACCAGCATGGCGACAGCTGCCGCTGATCCGGTGTCCCGGCAGACGCTCAGCGATAAGCAGAAGACGGTCAACGCCCTCAACG
Source organism: Rhizomicrobium sp. (assembly GCA_046704685.1). Classification (GTDB taxonomy): domain Bacteria; phylum Pseudomonadota; class Alphaproteobacteria; order Micropepsales; family Micropepsaceae; genus Rhizomicrobium. The sequence continues at coordinate 4,015 of JBJKRM010000547.1, read as the reverse complement.
TGATCTTTCAGGTGACGGACCGCTGCGTCCTGCGCTGCCGCTATTGTTTCGCCCGCGGGGCGCACAAGAAGATCGGCGGGCTGATGAAGCCGGCCCTGCTTGATGCGGCGATCGAGCAATCCTTCGACACGGCGCATGCCGCCATCACCTTCGAATGGACCGGTGGTGAAGCCTTTCTGGCGGGGAAGCGGTTCTACGCGGATGCGGTCAAGGCCCAGAAGCGGCACGCCGCGAAACCCTACACCAACACCGTGCAGACCAGCGGCTATCTGTTCGACAAGGAGCTGATCGACTTCCTCGTCGACAACGGCTTCCGCATCTCACTCACCATCGACGGCCCGCCCGACGTTCACAACGGCAACCGGCCATCGCAGAAAGGGACGCCCTCCTACGACGACGTTCTGAGGACCCGGGACTACATCGCCGCCAAGCAGGGGTCCTGCGGCGCGATCGTCACCATCACCAAGCAGACGCTCGGCCGTGAAGGCGAGATTCTGGGCCTCTTCCGCCGCCTGGGCATGATGCGCTTCCATTCCAACCCCTACATCTATTGCGGCGCCCACACTGCACACGACGAGACGTTGGCGCTCAGCAATTCGGACTACGCCACCTATTTCATCAACCAGTTCCACGCCTGGCTCGAACAGGGCCGCCCCGAACCCGTCCCCGGCACGCTCGATTACATCGTCAAGAGTGCGGCGGCCGGCAGCGGCCTGCCCGATGCGCTGTGCACCTTCGGCGGACGCTGCCTGACCCACTTTGCCGCCATCGTGCCCAATGGCGACGTCTATCCCTGCCCCAAATTCACCGGCTCAAGCCATATGCGGCTCGGGAATCTGTGCCAAACCCCGTTGAAGGCGATTCTTTCCGAGACATCGGCGCCGATGGAACGGCTGTTGGACGAGCGGGCGTCCGCCATCCACAAATGCCGGAGCCAAGGATGCCAGCACCTGTCGACCTGCAACAGCGGCTGCCCCTACTACAGCTTTGTCGCCAGCGGCGGCAAAGATATCGCCCATCGCGACCGGTTGTGCAGCGGCAAGGCCATGCTGTTCGACTACCTGGGCGCGGTGATGGACAGCCTGGCTGCCGGCCAGGGTGACAGACCGATCGCTTGAGCCGTCACCGTGCGAACGGCCGGTGCACGGCTTGTTCCGTCTATTGTTGAACGGCGTCCGAAGCGCCGGCGCGTCCCATGAAGCGCGCGTACGCTTCATCGTACTTTAGAATGTGGTCGATAAGCCATTTTTCAAAAAATGCCTTCGCATGATAGAGCCTGTCGGTGGCGGTGGAGTTCTCGTTGGTCACCGCCTCGATGAAATCTGTCAGTTGCCGTTCGAGGGCCCTGTGATCGTCGGCATGGCTGTCAAGGTCGGCATAATGGGAACGCCTCATATAGTCTTCTTCATGCTCGAAATGCCGTTGGGTGATGGCAAGCAGGCTCGTCAGGGATCGTTTCAAGTACTCGAAGGGCTTTTCGTAAACCACGGCTTGGCAGACCACGGTGACCTGCTCGAGCAGGCTGCGGTGTTCGCCGCTGAACGGCATAATGCCGATGTCAATGTCGGCCCGTTGCAGATCGGCGCTTCCATCTGACTGTTGGGGATCGGTGTTCAGTTGCGCGCGAGGCGCCAGCTCCTCCTGAGTCATTTCAACAACTCCCGGTTACCGCACCGGACAAATAGCGTTTTGTGGTTATTTTGTCATTGACCGCATCCGGTCGGTTGAAGTGATAGGCATGCCTGACTGCGCGTCATCCGAACGTGGTGCACAAGTAAGCCATGGCCACGCCATCGCTTTTGCCTCGGTTGCTGATCAGCGCATGCTTGCGTAGGTGCGACTACGAATGAGACGTTCTGACCGCCATGGACGCAGCACCGACATCTGTTTGCGGGGCATAGCCGAGCCTGTGATGCCGCATTGTTCGAGAATCAGCGGCGGGCTGCAAAGCCCAGCTCCGGCCGGTTTGTCCAATCAGGCACCGCAGGCAGGTTGTCTCCAATTTGCTTCTCGAAGCGTGTTCGCAGCGTCATCAAACCGTCACCCATAATGGCCTTGATGGCCATACACTCGTGCTGGAATCGACTACCCAATTGGAGGGCTTCCGTGCGCCCGTTTCGCCGTCTCTGCGCTATCTTGCTTTCGACTGCCGCATTGGTCCTGCCGGCATCCGCCGCTCCGGCGATCAACACCGGCCCGGGCCCGGGTGTGAAGCCCTACGTGATCGCGGCGGCCAACGAACCGCAGCTTTCGCATGCCGAGATCGTGGCGCTGCTGCGCCGGCACATCAAATACGTGTTCGTTCTGTATCAGGAGAACCGCAGCTTCGATTCGTATTTCGGCACCTTCCCGGGCGCCAACGGCTTGTTCAGCCAGCCGGAATCCCAGACGCCCGGTTTCACCCAGCCTTTGATGAACCTCGACGGCTCGGCGACGACCATCCAGCCGTTCCGCATCGGCCCCGCCCAGTTCGCCGCCGACACCGACGACGTCGATCATTCGCATACGGCGATCGCGAAGAAGATGCACATCCTCAACGGCAAAGCCCGGATGGACCGCTACGCCATCACCGAGGAGCGCAAATATGCGGGCAACGGGCTTCCCACCATCAAGGCCAAGCAGTTCGGCGAACTCACCATGGCCTATGAGGACTGCGACACGGTTCCCTTCCTGTGGCGCTATGCCGACCGCTTCACGCTGGCGGACAATATCTTCCAGGAGATCACCGGCCCTTCCACGCCCGGCAATCTCGACATCATCGCCGCGCAGACCGGCGTCACCCAGTGGGTCGAGCATCCCGAGCAGGGCTATTCCAAAAATGGCGGCTCCGGTCCCGGCGAGCCAGTGGTCAACGACTCCGATCCCTATTGGGGATCGCCGTTCGACCGGCGCAAGAAGGTGCCCGTCAATCCCTACGATTTCTCCGTCTGGCATCACTCTTCGGTGCAATACAACCAGACCTATGCCTCGCTGCCGCTGACGCTGGCGCGCGGCAGCCTGGCGGCGGTGGTGAAGAAGGATGAACTGCCCGACGACGATCTCGACGATGTGCGCGACGACATCGTCACCATCACCGGCAGTGGAAAGTCAGCCGTCGCTTGGCGCTGGTATGAGGAAGGCTACGACCGCGAACCGGAAAACAGCGTCGATCCCACCGATGCGAACGGGCTGCACGCCTCCTACATCACCCATCACAACGGGCCGCAAAATTTCGGCTACATCGCCAACAATCCCGAGATGCGCAAGAAGCTGCGCGGCCTCGACGACTTCTTCCGCGATGTCAAGCACGGCGCCCTGCCGTCATCCGGCGGCGTGTTTTACGTCAAGGGCGGCTATGGCAACATCGCGGAACTGCGGCCGGCCGATCCCAACGTGCGGGCGGTGTTCGTCGGCGACGACGATCATCCGGCCTATTCGGATTCCATGATCTCGGAAGCGCTGGTGGCCCGCGCGGTGAACGCCATCGCCAAGAGCCGCTATTGGAAGCAGAGCGCGATCATCATCACCTGGGACGATTCGGAAGGCGACTACGACCATGTGCCGCCGACCACCTATGTCCACCAACCCAACATCGCAGGAAACAAGGACGTGGTGCCGATCTCCGACGGCCCGCGCGTGCCCTTGATCCTGATCTCGCCCTATGCGCGCGTCCATGCCATCGACCACGAACACGGCAGCCACGCCTCGGTGGTGAAGTTCGTCGATGAGGTGATGGGGCTCATTCCGCTGGCCAAGCTGCCCGACGAGCTCAAGGCCCGCAAGCTCGGCGAAAAGAAGCTCCACCAGAAAAATCTCGGCCCCGAGGACGCGCTGACGCCCGGCGTCGGCGATCTCAGTGCCGCCTTCGATCCGGCCCGGCTGTCCGGCAAGGCGGCGCCGCTTCCCGCGCGTTATGCGATGATCCCGGCCAAGCTGGTGGCGACCCAGCCCGAGGCGCTGTCGGGCCATTATGGCTGCAAGCAGGTCGGCATCGTGCCCACCAATGTGCAGCTCGGCATTCCCAATCACTTCCCGG
>JBJKRM010000546.1:0-3426 GCA_046704685.1 Rhizomicrobium sp. | reverse complement strand
CCGCCATCAGCCCCTTGTAGACGGCCCAGTCGACAACATTGGTGTCGACCGTCTGGAAGTTCTTGAGGTCGTGGTAGGTCTGCGACGTCCACACCAGATCGAGCGGTTCTGGTGCCGAGAGGCCATTGATCGGTCCTCTGATCACCGAGACGTTCGGATAGGACAGCGCCACCGCATCGATCGGCGGCTTGCGGCCCTTGAGGAACACGTTGAATTCATCGGGCTGGAAAGCATAGACGAACCCGGTGGGGCCGACCGCTTTGGCGAATAGGCGCGTGAAGTAGCCACCACCCGGCATCATGTCCATTACCTTCATGCCGGGTTTGATGCCGGCAAATTCCAGCATCTCAGCGGGTTTGCGCTCGGTATCGCGTTTCACGTCGGATGGAGGACGTCCGGGATCGGCGACGGCCGCTGCGATGGTATCGGGGGGCGGTGCGGCCATGGCCGGCGCTGCCAACACAAGGCCCAAGGCGAGCGCATATATCCAGTTGCGCGGCATCTTTTCCCTCCTGGCTTGGCGCAGAGCTGGCAGTATGGCACGGAGCGCACGAACAAGTCTAAATCGTCGCTGAACCATGCCATGCATTTGAACGACGCATACCCCGACGTAACGGCAGCTCTTGCCGCGATGGGACTGCCGCCGGCAGGCGAAATCACGCCTTTGTCGGGTGGCGTTTCCTGCGATGTTTATCTCGTGAACAGCGGCGGCCGTGCGCTGTGCGTCAAGCGCGCCTTGCCCAAACTGCGGGTGGCGGCGGAGTGGCGCGCGCCCGCCGATCGCAGCCATGCCGAAGTCAGTTGGTTCAGGCTTGTTGCCGGCATCGATCCCGAATGGGTGCCGGCGGTGATCGCAGAAGACCGTGAACGGCACATGTTCGCGATGGCGTATGTTCCGCCCGATACCCATCCGGTATGGAAGGGCGAACTGGCAGCCGGTCGTGCCAATCCGGCCTTTGCCTCGCGTGTCGGTGATGCTCTGTCAAGCATTCATGCCGCCACTGCGGGGCGCGACGATATCGCCCGCAGCTTCGCCAATGGCGTTCAGTTTCATGCCTTGCGCGTAGAAGCCTATCTTCTTTTTACCGCAGCAAAGCATTCTGATGTGGCGCCTGCGATCCGCAGCATTGCAAAGAATCTTGGCGCGACGCGCATCGCTCTGATGCATGGCGATGTCAGCCCCAAGAACATCCTCTGCGGTCCGGAAGGGCCGGTCTTTATCGATGCGGAAACTTGCTGCTACGGCGACCCGGCCTTCGATCTGGCATTCTGCCTCAACCATCTCCTGTTGAAGGGTATCTGGCATCCCGAGCATCTCACCGCTTATGCGCAATGCTTCACGGCGCTGGTGGATGCCTATTTTGCTGGCGCCAGTTGGGAGGGTCGCGGCGGCCTCGAGAGTCGCACGGCTGGGCTCCTGGCTGCGTTCCTTCTGGCCCGCATCGACGGCAAATCGCCCGTCGAATATATTACCGCCGAAACCGACAAGGCTCTTGTTCGTGCCATCGCCAAGTCGTTCCTGAATGGTGGTGAAAACCGCCTCGATCACATATTGAACCGCTGGACAGAGACACTGCCGACCCGTCAAATATGACGAAAGGGGGCGACATGAGTATCTTCCGGCGGTTCAAACCGATCGACAGCGTGCGCGACAATCCGGGCGGCGAACGGTTGCGCCCTACCTTGTTCTGGCCGCATCTGGTGGCGCTCGGCGTCGGCGGCATCGTCGGCACAGGTATCTATACCCTGATCGGCGAAGCGGCCGGCTTGGCCGGTCCAGGCATGATCATCTCCTTCATGATTGCCGGTACGGTCAGCGCCTGTGCGGCGCTATCCTATGCCGAGATGGCGACCATGATGCCGGCCGCCGGCAGTGCATATACCTACAGCTATGTGGTGATGGGCGAGCCGATCGCTTGGTTCGTCGGCTGGAGCCTCATTCTCGAATACACGGTGGTGTGCGCCGCGGTGGCGGTCGGTTGGTCGGCTTATGTCGGCGGCTTCATGGCTTGGCTGCACCTGCCGATCATTCCGTCCCTGCTGGCTGGGCCCGCTGCCGGTGGCATCGTCAACGTGCCGGCGGTGGCGATTTCGCTGGGCGTCGCGGCGTTGCTTGCGGCCGGTACGCGTGAGAGCGCAACAGTGAATTTCATCCTGGTTGTGATCAAGCTGGCGGCGCTCGCCGCCTTCATCGTCATCGCCTTGCCGGCATTCAACGAGGCCCACTTCCATCCGTTCCTGCCTTATGGTTGGTCCAGTCTGTCGTCCGGCGATACGAAACTGGGCGTGCTGCCGGCGGCTTCTCTCATTTTCTTCGCTTTTTACGGCTTCGACACCATCTCGACGGCTGCGGAGGAGGCCAAGAACCCGGCTCGCGATCTCTCCATCGGCATCGTCGGTTCGATGCTGTTGTGCACCGTCATCTATGTTGTCGTGGCGATCACCGCCATCGGAGCGGTCCCTACGTCCGTGTTCGCATCCAGCGCCGAACCGCTCGCGCTCATTTTGCGGACGCTGCATCAGGCCAATTGGTCGGCGGTGATCGGCGGCGCGGCCGTGGTGGCGTTTCCGACCGTGATCATGGTCTTCATGTACGGCCAGAGCCGCATCTTCTTCGTCATGGCGCGCGATCGCCTGTTGCCGGGGCATCTCGCCAAAGTGAATGCCAAGACCGGAACGCCGATCGCCGTGACGATCTTCACCGGCATCGTCGCGGCTGTGATTGCGGGCCTGGCACCTCTCAAGTTGATTGCCGAGCTCGCCAATTCCGGCACGCTGTGCGCTTTCGTGGCTGTTTCGCTGTCGATGATGATCTTGCGCGTCCGCCATGCCTCGCGCCCGCGCGTCTTCCGCACGCCGCTGTGGTGGCTGGTGGGACCGGCCGCCATCGCCGGCTGCCTCTATTTGTTCTGGAACCTGCCGGCGCTGACCCAGCACCTGTTCCTGATCTGGAACGCCACCGGCATTGCGGTCTACGCCGTCTACGGCGTGCACAAGAGCCGGTTGCGGCAAGCCTGAGCCGGTCAGGGCAGCTTCAGGCTCAAGCCGGAAGCCGGCCCGTGGAGCCCGAGTGCTTCATCAAGGCTGCGGTTGGTCCTGAGCGCGCGCAGCAGCGCGTCTGGTTCGATCCGCGAATCGACGAGATGTGCCCACTCGGGGCGTGGACGCATCCCGGGCCTTGCCAGGTACACTTCCACATACTCGGCGCGCTCGCCGATGGCACGGCGGCAAACGCCTCTGGCGTAGAAGCGGTTGAATTCGTCTTCTGCGACCCGTTCACCCAACTGATTCGGAATCTCGAAAAAGGCGGAGGTGATCGCGAACAGCTGGCGAGATCTGATCTGCTCGGCAAGCCACGCGGCGTTGTGTTGGCGGGCGGCGGCCGTCAATAGGTCATACCATTGCTCGCGTCCGCGGGGATTGAAG
>JBJKRM010000545.1:0-8743 GCA_046704685.1 Rhizomicrobium sp. | reverse complement strand
CGCGACGTGCGCGCCCACGATCCGAACTGGACGCTGGTCGCGACCTCCAGCGAACCACGCTGACGCCGTGGCCCCGCGCCGCCGTCTCGCGCTCATCATCCTTGCTTCGATCGCCCTTATCGCTTTCATCGGAGCGGGGCTGTGGTGGTATCTCCATCCACAACCCGGACCTTTGCGCCTGACGAAGGATTCGTTCGCCGATCTACCGGGCTGGGGCCGCAGCGATCCAAGCGCGGCGCTGTCCGCCTTCCGCCGCTCCTGCAAGGTGCTGGTCGTCAAACCGGACCAGACGCCGATGGGCGGCTATGCCGGCACGGTGGGAGACTGGCGCCCAGTCTGTGATGCGGCCGAGATGGCGTCGCCGGCCAGAGCCCGTGCCTTTTTCCAGCACTGGTTCGTGCCGGTTGCGGTGAGCGCCGGGCGGGTGACAGAGGGCCGCTTCACCGGCTATTTCGAACCGGAGATCTACGCCAGCCGCACGCGGCACGGTCCCTACCAGACGCCGGTCTACGCCCGTCCCGACGACCTGGTGACCGTCGATCTCGGGGCTTTTCGCCCCAGCCTTGCGGGAGACCACATCGCCGGCAAGGTGGAGGGCGGCAAACTGGTGCCCTACGCTTCACGCGCCGAAATCAATGCCCACGGCCTGAAGCACGCTCGCGTGCTGTTCTATGCCAAGGATTCGATCGAGTTCTTCTTCCTGCAAATCCAGGGATCGGGACGCGTCACCTTCGACGACGGCCGTCACGCACGGGTCGCTTATGCCGCGCAGAACGGCCGGCTCTACACCGCCATCGGCAAGACGCTGATGGCCCGCGGCGTGCCGCGCGAAGGCATGTCGCTGCAAGTGATCCGCGCCTGGCTGAAATCACATCCGTCGCAAGCGGCCGATGTGATGAACAGCGACGCCTCCTACGTTTTCTTCCAGCAACAACCGATCGGCGACGCCGCGCTCGGCGCCAAAGGCGCGCAAGGCGTTCCGCTCACGCCACTCGCCAGCCTGGCCGTCGATCCACGCCTGCATGCCCTCGGCACGCCGTTCTATGTCGCCGGGTCTTATCCGCTCGGCCGCCTGTTCATCGCCCAGGACATCGGCGGCGCCATCCGCGGCGTGGTGCGCGGCGATGTCTTTTTCGGCTTCGGCCCCAAAGCTGAAATCCAGGCCGGCGGCATGAACCAGATGGGCCGCTTCTACGCCCTGCTTCCCAAGCCTGTCGTGCAGCGCTTGGCAAAAACGGGTGTGTTGCAATGAGGCGCACCAGCGAGGAGGAACGAGCGCTGTTCCTGTCGGCCTTGTCCGGCCGTCTGCCGGCCAAGCGTTCAGCGGCCAAGCCGAAACAGGCAGCAGTCAAAAACGCCGCGTCCAAAACGGTGAAGCCCTCGGCAGCCATTGGCCACAAACCGGTCCTTCGTGGACGACGTCAGGCGACACAGGAGGAGATGGACCTGTTTCTCGTGGCGGTGACAGGCCACACTCCGGTGCAGGAACAGAAAACAGCGAAACCCAAAACCGCTGCGGCCACGCCGCCGTTGAAACCCACGAAGCCCACCGTCGGACTCGACGGCAACACATTGCGGCGCCTGACACGCGGTGAGCTGACGCCTTCCGCCAAACTCGATCTGCACGGCCTGACGGAATCGGCAGCGCATAGCGCGCTCACCGCTTTCGTGTTGTCGGCGCATTGCCGCGGCGATCGCCTGGTGTTGATCGTCACCGGAAAAGGTTCTTCCGGCCGCGAACGCGGCGTGCTCAAGAAAATCGTGCCGCGCTGGCTGGACGAAGCGCCAATGGCCAAGATCATCGCCGAAAAGCGCTGGGCCCATCGCCGCCACGGCGGCGATGGCGCGCTGTATGTCTATCTGCGGAAGCAGGTGCGAAAGTAATTACGCCTGCAAAGGAAAACTCACGCCAAGCCAGTTTTTCTTGCCAGCTCGTCCAGCGAGATTTCAGGCCGGGCACCGAAATGAGAGATCACCTCCGCAGCGGCCAATGCGCCGAGCCGGCCGGAATCGGATAGCGATTTGCTGCGTGCCTGACCGAAGAGGAAACCGGCCGCGAACTGATCGCCGGCCCCCGTGGTGTCGAGCACCTGGGCGACGGGAGCGGCGTCGACCACATGCGCCTCGCCGCCGCCGACCACGACACAGCCCTTTTCGGAACGGGTGATGGCGGCCACACCCTTCCACTGCTTGAAGCGCTGCAGCACTGTGTCGAAGCTGTCCGTTTCAAACAGCGACTTCGCCTCTTCCTCATTGGCGAACAGGATGTCGAGTTCGTTTTCGACCAGCTTGAGGAAGTCTTCGCGATAACGCCCGACGCAGAAGGAATCCGAAAGCGTGAAAGCCACCTTGGTGCCGGTCTGCTTGGCAATGGCGATCGCCTTGCGCGAAGCCGCTTTGGAGACTTCCGAATCCCACAGATACCCCTCGATGTAGAGCACCTCCGCCTTGGCGATGTCTTCCTCCACCACGTCATCGGGCCCCAGTTCCCGGCTGGCGCCGAGATAGGTGTTCATGGCGCGCTGGGCGTCGGGCGGCACCGCAATCAAGCAGCAGGCAGTGGAGGGTCCGTCCTTGGCCGGTGCGGTGTCGAATTGGATTCCACCGGCCAGAAGGCTGGCCGTGAAAGCATGCCCCAAGCGGTCGTCCTTGACCTTGCCGACAAACTTGCCGCGTGCTCCGAAGGAGGCCAATCCCGCCATGGTGTTGGCAGCCGATCCGCCGGCCGCTTCAATCCTCTCGCCAAAGGCGTCGTAGAGCTGGGCGGCGCGGTGTTCATCGATCAGCATCATCGCATTCTTGACGACCTCGTGTTTCTGGACGAACGCGTCGTCCACCGGCGCCAATACGTCCACGATGGCATTGCCCATTCCCACTACTTCGTACAGCCGCGCCATGACGTCTCCTTTTTTCAAGCCAAAGGCCCATTACAGGGCTCGATGCATCCAGCGCAAGACCCGGGGCTGCCATGAATGCCTCAAGATTGCGGCTTGTTCATTCAACCGGAGCCCGGCATGGTGTATGCGCTGAGGACGGAGGAGCCCATGAAAAAGCTGGCCGTTTCCGGTCTGATGCTGCTGTTGTGCGCCTGCGCGAGCGGGCCGCCGCAGCCTCCCCGCATCCCCATGCCCCCGACACCGCCGAGCGGCGGCGCGGAGAGCCTCATGGGGCTCTCCGGCACCAGGCTGGAGGCAATGCTGGGCACGCCTGCCTTCTGGCGCAAGGAATACGGCTCCGAGCTGTGGCGCTACGACACTCCGAAATGCAAGGTTTTCTTCTTCCTCTACCCCACCGGCGGAGAGCTCACCGTACGTCATGTCGAGACTTTGCCGCGCGGCAAGGACACGGCGGCCGACCCCGCTTGCATCAGCGTTTTGCGCGGGAAACCAGCTTCGCCGGTGTCTTAGGCTTCTTGACCGGCGGCGGCACCGTCTTGTCGGCAAAGCGACAAATCTCGCGCACCACGCACACCGGGCATTTGGGCAACCGTGCCGTGCAAGTGTAACGGCCGTGCAGGATCAGCCAATGATGCGCGTTGAGCAGATACGGCTCCGGCACCACGCGCATCAGTTCGTCCTCCACGGCACGAACGTCTTTGCCCGGCGCCAGTCCCGTGCGATTGCCGACGCGGAAAATGTGGGTGTCGACGGCAATCGTCTTTTCGCCGAAAGCGACATTGAGCACCACATTGGCGCTCTTGCGGCCGACCCCCGGCAACGCTTCCAGCGCCTCGCGATTGCGCGGCACTTTTCCGCCATGCTGCTCGACCAGAATCTTCGACAAGGCGATGACGTTCTTGGCTTTGCCCTTGTAGAGCCCGATGGTCTTCACATAGGGGATCAATCCCGCTTCACCGAGCGCGGCCATCTTGGCGGGGTTGTCGGCCACCTTGAACAAGGACTCGGTTGCCTTGTTGACGCCTTTGTCAGTGGCCTGGGCCGAGAGGACAACGGCTACCAGCAGGGTGAACGGATTGCTGTGGTTCAGCTCGGTTTGCGGCTTGGGATTGGCCTTCTTCAGGCGCGCGAAGAAGTCTTCCACCTGTGCTTTGGGGAGGGACATGGGGTCTCGATCAAGAAAACGCAGCGGCAATTAAGACTTATCCAGCTTGCGGCGACAAGACGGTCTCACGCATTCTCACCATATGGATTGCCAGTCCGACATCCTGTTCGAGACGGTGCTGCGGCCCAACCCGCCGCTCGCACCCAAAGTGCTGCGGTTCATCCTGTTGGCGGTGGTGATCTTCAATCTGGCGATTGCCGGCATGTTCGTGGCGCACGGCGCCTGGCCCATCGCTCCCTTCATGGGCCTGGACGTCTTGTTCCTGGCCTGGGCCTTCCGCTCCAGTGTCGCCGCCTCGCGGCGCGAGGAGCAGCTAACATTGACGCCGTCCATGCTGCGCATCCTGTGCCGTCCAAGCCAATCACAGATCGTTCTCAACCCCTATTGGGTGCGGGTGGAAACTCCGACCAAAGGCTTGATGCTGTTCAGCCATGGCAAAGGCATACTGATCGGGCGCTTTCTTGGAGCGGCCGAATGCGCCGCGCTGGCGAGCCGTTTGCGCGAGGCCTTGTGGCGCGCCAAACAACCGTTCTGAAAGGATGACATCTTTGACCGCAAGTTTCGGGTCGCCCGGCGGCGGCCGTTGCCCGATGCTATGGCCATGAGCACAATCATCCCGATGACGCGCCCAGAGACCTTGCAGGATACGGTGGATTGGCGACGCATGGCCCATGCCATCCGTTTCCTGACCGAGCATTATCTCGAGCAGCCGCGACTGGAAGATGCGGCGGCGGTGGTGGGCCTTTCGCCCTATCATTTCCAGCGTGTCTTCTCGCGCTATGTCGGCGTCAGTCCCAAAACCTTCGTGGGCCATCTCACCTTGGCGCATGCCAAGCGCGAGCTGGCGCAAGGGACGAGCGTCCTCGGCGCCGCGCTGGATAGCGGGCTCTCCGGCCCGTCGCGGCTGCATGATCTCTGCCTCAAGATCGAAGCCATGACACCCGGCGAATATGCCAAGCAAGGGCAGGGCGTGACGATCGACTATGGCTTTGCCTTGTGCCCGTTCGGCGTGGCTTTGGCGATGGCGACCGGCAAGGGAATTTGCGGGCTGGCTTTCGGTGACGACGGCGATGAGGACGCCCTGCTCGACGACATGAGGGCGCGGTGGCCCAAGGCTGCTTATCATCGCGCCGACTCGCGCGCCGAAACCTTGATCCGCAAGATCTTCGATCCCGGCCGGCAAGAGATCCTCTCGCTATACCTGATGGGAACGCCGTTCCAGGTGAAGGTGTGGGAAGCGCTGCTGGCGATTCCCAGCGGTCATTTCTCGACCTATGGGGCAATCGCGCGGGCGCTCGACCATCCCAAGGCCAGTCGCGGCGTCGGCGCCGCGGTCGGGCGCAATCCGATTTCCTGGATCATCCCCTGCCACCGCGTGCTTGGCGCCAATGGCGCGCTCACCGGCTATCACTGGGGCGTCGAGCGCAAGCGCGCCATGCTGGCGGTGGAAGCCGCCAAGAAAGATCAGGATACGTTCAGCGAGTCCGCCATGACGTCGGCCATGCTGTAGAGACCGGGCTTCTTGCCCCGGCCCCACAGCGCCGCAGCGACGGCGCCATGCGCGAAGATGCTGCGATCCTCGGCGACATGCGACAGCACCAGACGCTCGCTGCTGCCGGCGAGATAGACCTGGTGATCGCCGACCACGGTGCCGCCGCGCAGCGAGGCGAAGCCGATCGCGCCTTGCGGCCGTGGGCCCGTGTGACCGTCACGCCCTTTGACGGCATGGTCCTTGAGGGCAATGCCGCGCCCCGCAGCCGCCGCTTCGCCCAGCATCAGGGCGGTGCCCGACGGCGCATCGACCTTGCGGTTGTGATGCATCTCGACGATTTCGACATCGAAGCCGGGCAGGGCCTTGGCCGCCTGCTTCACCAGCGCCGCCAGCACCGCCACGCCACGGCTCATATTGCCCGACTTGACGATGACGGCGTGCCGCGCCGCGGCGCGGACTTTCTCGTCGTCTTCGGCCGACCAGCCGGTCGATCCAATCACGTCGACAATGCGGGCCTGGGCGGCCAGCGCCGCGAGTTCGACGGACACTTTCGGCGTGGTGAAATCGACAATGGCATCGGCCTGGGAAATCAGCGACAGCGGATCGTCGCTGATCGCGACACCCAACGGCGACAATCCCGCCAACGCGCCCGCATCCTTGCCGGTCTCGGCATGGCCTTTGGCCTCCAGCGCACCACAGACGGCACAGCCTGCGGTTTCCGTGATGAGCCGCACCAGCGTGCGTCCCATGCGTCCGGCCGCTCCGGCGACCACGATGCGCACATCACTCATTGGTGCTTAGCCCCCGATCAGGCGTTGGTGTCCAATTTCGCCTCGCCATCTTCCTTCTTGGCCACCGTGACCATGGCCGGACGCAACAGGCGTTCGCCAATGGTATAGCCGGTCTGGATCACATGCACGATGGCGCCGGCCGGCTTGCCTTCGCCGGGCACTTCCGCCACCGCCTGGTGCAGGTTGGGATCGAATTTGGCATCGGTGGTATCGATGATCTTGACGCCATAGCTCTCGAGGGTCGTCAGGAGCTGGCGCTCGGTGACTTCCACGCCTTCCACCACGGCCTTGACCTGCGGATCCAGCCCATCGCGCTTGTCCGGCGGGCAGGCCGCCAGCGCCCGGCCGAAATTGTCGGCGATCTGCAGCATGTCGCGGGCAAAGCGGGTGACGGCATATTGCGAGGCGTCCTGGCGGTCGCGCTCGGCCCGGCGGCGGGTGTTCTCGAGCTCGGCGAGCGCGCGCAGCCGCTGATCCTTCAGCTCGCTGTTCTCCGCATTGAGCGACTGCACCAAAGCATGCAGCTGCTCCAACTCGTCGGGCGCCGCAGCATCGGCCGCTTGCGGTTGTTCCTGGTTATTTTCCTCACTCATATGACACATCCTATCCAAGCAGGCGCCCGATCACCTTGGCCGTGTGGTCGACCATGGGAATGATGCGGGCATAATTGAGACGGGTGGGGCGGAGGACGCCGATGACGCCCACCACCTTGCCCTTGGTATTAACATAAGGGGACGCGACGATCGACGAGCCCGACAGACTGAAAAGCCGGTTCTCCGACCCGATGAAAATGCGCACGCCGTCGCCTTCGCGCGCCAGCTCCAGAAGACGGATCAGCTCGTTCTTTTTCTCGATATCGTCGAACAGCGTGCGGATACGCTCCAGGTCACTTTGCGCCTCCAGCGATTCCAGAAGGTGCGATTGGCCGCGGACGATCAGGACCTTCTCGTCGCCTTCGGGCGGCGTGGAGAGCGTGGCCAAGCCCTCGGCCACGATCTTGGCCGTCAACGCGTCCAGTTCGGCGCGCTCGCTTTCCAGTTCGGTCAGGATGCCGGTGCGGGCGTCGTCCAGCGTGCGGCCCGAGAGGCGGGCATTGAGATAGTTGGAGGCTTCCACCATGGCCGAGACCGGCAGGCCGGGCGGCGTGTCGATCAGCCGGTTCTCCACCTGGCCGTCTTCCGACACCATGATGACCAGACCCTTGCCTGGGGCCAGGCTGACGAATTCGACGTGCTTGAGCGGGCTGTCCTGCTTGGCGGCCACGACAAGCCCGGCGCAGCGCGACAGGCCGGACAGCATGGCGGTGGCCTGGGTGAGCATCTCTTCGACGCCATGGCCGGTCCCCGACAGCTGGGACTCGATGTCGGACAACTCGGGCGGCGCCAGGTCACCGACCTGCAACAGTCCGTCCACGAACAGCCTAAGGCCTCGCTCGGTGGGAACCCGCCCGGCGCTGGTATGGGGGGCATAGAGCAGTCCCATGGCCTCAAGATCCGCCATCACATTGCGGATGGAGGCGGGCGATAACGACATCGGCAGGATCTGCGACAGGGTGCGCGAGCCCACCGGCTCGCCCGAGGTCAGGAAGGCTTCCACCAGATGGCGAAAGACTTCCCGCTGGCGATCCGCCAGGATGGAGGCGCTGGTCATCGGCGAACTCATGATTAAGTCCTTGAATGCCCGGCGTTTTGCCGCATGGAGGTCGGTGGGTTTGCGCTCCCCGACCCGGAGCCGCTAGGTAACGGCCCGCAATACGCTTTTCAAGGTCACACCATGCGCAGCCGTGCCCCCGATCAACTTCGTCCCGTTAATCTGGTTCCTGGTTTTTCCAAGCACGCCGAGGGCTCTTGCCTGGTGAAATGCGGCGACACCCATGTGCTGGTGACCGCCAGTCTGGAGGAAAATATTCCACCTTTCCTGCGTGGCTCCGGCAAGGGCTGGGTGACGGCCGAGTACGGCATGCTGCCGCGCTCCACCGGCAGCCGCATGCGCCGCGAAGCGGCGGCCGGCAAGCAATCCGGCCGCACCCAGGAGATCCAGCGCCTGATCGGCCGCTCGCTGCGGGCGGTGGTCGACCTGTCGGCGATGGGCGAGCGTCAGATTGTCATCGATTGCGACGTGCTGCAGGCCGACGGCGGCACCCGCACCGCCTCGATCACCGGCGGCTATGTGGCTTTGGCCCAATGTGTCGGCTTCATGCAGAAGACCGGCATGGTGACCAAGCCGGTGCTGAAAGACCATGTCGCGGCCGTGTCCTGCGGCATTGTCGGCGGTGCCCCGGTGCTCGATCTCGACTACGCTGAGGACTCCACGGCCCAGACCGACGCCAATTTCGTACTCACCGGCG
Organism: Rhizomicrobium sp.; assembly: GCA_046704685.1. Classification (GTDB taxonomy): domain Bacteria; phylum Pseudomonadota; class Alphaproteobacteria; order Micropepsales; family Micropepsaceae; genus Rhizomicrobium. Next base: position 51 of record JBJKRM010000545.1, on the reverse strand, counting down.
CCGGCGGGCTGGTTGAAATCCAGGGCACGGCCGAAGGCGCGCCGTTTAGTG
>JBJKRM010000544.1:0-5346 GCA_046704685.1 Rhizomicrobium sp. | reverse complement strand
GTCTTGGTCTCGTCGGCCAGTTTGGGCGAGGCGGCCGTGGACTCTTCCACCATCGCCGCGTTCTGCTGGGTGACCTGATCCATCTGGCTCACCGCAGCATTGACCTGCTCGATGCCGCTCGACTGCTGCTCGGCGGCCTGCGCCATCTCGGTCACCAGACTGTTGATGTGCTGCACCTGCTCCACAATGTGCTTCAGCGCGGTGCCCGATTCACCCACCAGCTTAACCCCGGCATCGACATGCTCGCCCGAAGCCGAGATCAGGGTCTTGATCTTCTTGGCCGCCTCGCCGGACCGGCCGGCCAGTTCACGCACCTCGGTGGCCACCACGGCAAAGCCCCGCCCCGCCTCGCCGGCCCGGGCCGCTTCCACGCCAGCATTCAAGGCCAGCAGGTTGGTCTGGAAGGCGATCTCGTCGATCACGCCGATGATGTCGGTGATCTGCTTGGAAGACTGGGCGATCGAATCCATCGCCTGGATGGCAGTGTCGACCACTTGGCCACCCTCTTCGGCCGCCTGTTCCGCCGTGATCACACTGCCGCGCGCATCCCTGGCATTGGTGGCCGTCTTCTTCACCGTGGCGGTGATCTCTTCCAGCGCCGCTGCGGTCTCCTCCAGGCTCGCCGCCTGCTGCTCGGTGCGGCGCGAAAGGTCGTCGGCCGCCGCCGAGATCTCGCCGGCGCCATTGGTAATCTGGCCGGTCGATGTCAACACGTTCTTCAGCGTCTCCTGCAGGCGCTCCATCGCCGCGTTGAAGTCCTCCTTCAGCTTGGCGAACGGTCCGGTCAACGCCGATGTTACCCGGTGGGTGAGATCGCCCTTGGCCAGATGTGAAAGCCCGGCACCGATACTGGAGACGATGACCTCCGTCTGCTCGGCCTTGGAGCGCTCGGCCGCCGCCAGCTGGTTCTTGAAGCTGGTCATCACCCCGGCCAACTGGCCAATCTCGTCCTGCTGATCGGCATGCGGCACATGGGCGTCAAGATTGCCCGAGGCCAACGCCCCCATCGCTTCGGTTATCTCGAGCAACGGCTTTGTGACGGAACGGTTCAAGAGGAGCCAAGCACCGTAGCACAAGGCGAGCGCCACCAGCAGCACCGCAAATACCCAGAGCCGGGCGGCCAGGTAGGTCTCATGGCTGTTGACGCCTTGCGCCTCAGCGCCTTCGGCGCTGTATTTGATCGCTGCATCGGTGGCGCGGGTCAGGACCTTGAAGTTCTTGCGCATCGGCCCCGTGAAATAGGCCGTCGCCTTCTCCAGACCGCCCGACTTGTAAAGAGCGACTTGCTGATGGCGCATCGGCTTGTAGCTCTGCCAAGCCTGGTCGAGAGCCGTGGCGATGCGGCGGTCGTCATCCGTGTTGACGAGCGCCTTAAAGCCATCGAGCGCGTCGCTGGCGTTCTGCTCGGCCTTCTGCAGCAGCTTCAACGTGCCTTCGTGAGCCTGATCGGAGCCGGGCAGCAGGTAAGAACTCGAAAAGGAGCGGAAGCGCGTCGAGTTGTACTGGAACTTGGCCAGCAGCTGCATGGCCGGCACCCAGTGGCTGCTCATCTCATTGGCGTTCTGATCCAGAACCGAAAGCCGCTGCACGGCGAACAAACCGAGCGCAACGGCCGCCAGCAACACGAAGGCAAACGCCCCCATCATCTTCTTGGCGACCGAATAGTCCTTGAAACGGCTTTCCATGCCCACTTCCCCAGATGCTGTGACGCGCGCCAGACGCACCGAATTGGCCGAGAGGCAATTTTGGAAAAGCCGGCGTTTAGAACTCGTGTACAACGGGAGTCATCAGGCCGGCCGACGGCTGCCAGAGGCCCGACAATCCTGGAAACCACGGTTTTCTGCCGGCATCAGGGATTGTACGTATGTACAAAAAGTGGCGCCATCCGGCGGAACAGCGCCCCTGACGCAGGGTCCAGCGATGCCCTTCGCCGCCGGTGTCTACGACTTCGCCAACGCCTCGGGTTCTTCGTAGCCGCGCGGATCCTCGTGAATGATGATCTCGGCGTGCGGGAAATCATTGCGGATCTCGGCTTCGACGTCGTCGGCGATCTTGTGCGCGTGGAACAGGTCCATGGCCGGATCGAGCTCGATGTGGACCTGCACGAAGGCTCTGTTGCCCGCCGCGCGCGTGCGCAAATCGTGGAAATCGAAGATGCCGTCATGGGCCTGCAAAATCGTCTTGATGCGCTCGCGGTCCTCGTCGGGCAGCTCACGGTCCATCAGCTGATCGTAGCTCTGGCGGAACACATGCCAGGCGGTCCAGCCGATGATGCCGGCAATGCCGATGCCGACCAGCGGATCGGCGACGAGCAGCCCGAAATCCGTGGCGAGGATGAGACCGACGATCACACCCAGATTGACCAGGATGTCGCTGACGTAATGCGCCCGGTCGGCGCTGATGGCGATCGAGCCGGTGCGTTTGACGACATAGCGCTGCGCCGTCACCAGCAGCAGCGTGGCCAGGATCGAGAACACCATCACCGCCAAGCCCAGCGTGCCATGCGCCACGGCACGCGGAACGATCAGGCGGCGAACGGATTCGATCACCAGGAAACAGGCCGAACCGGCGATGAAGGCCCCCTGCGCCAGCCCCGCCAGCGGCTCCGCCTTGCCGTGGCCGAAGCGGTGCTCGTGATCGGCAGGCGTCAGCGCATGGCGCACGGCCAGAAGGTTCACGACGGAGGCGATGATGTCCAAGGCGGAATCGGCGAGCGAGGCCATCATCGCCATGGAATCGGTGAGGATGAAGGCGACCGCCTTGAGGACGGCCAGCACGACGGCCGTGAGCACCGCCGCCAGCGCCACGCGCCGCATCAGCCGCCCATGCTCGGCGACCGTGCGGTCGAACTGGGAGGCCGTCGCGGTCATCATGGATAAAGGCGCTCCGTGCGCCAGGGCGCGCCATCGCCATCGCGCCGGTAGACCAGACGGTCATGCAGACGGAACGGCCGGTCGCGCCAGAATTCGATCTCCAACGGTGTGACGCGGTAGCCCGACCAATGAGGCGGACGCGGCACCTTGGTCAGACCGTATTTCAGCGCATATTTGGCGATCTCCTTCTCGAACACCCAGCGCCCTTCCATGGCACGCGACTGCGCCGAAGCCCAGGCGCCGATCTGGCTGTCCTTGGCGCGGCTGGCGAAATAGGCGTCGGCCTCCTCGTCGCTCACCACGCTCACCGGCCCGCGCACGCGCACCTGCTTGCGCACCGTCTTCCAGTGGAAGTTCAGCGCCGCGACCGGATTGGCCTTGAGCTCGTTGCCCTTGGCGCTCTGCATGTTGGTGTAGAACACAAAACCGCGCTGATCGACGGCTTTGAGCAGCACCATGCGGATGTTCGGCCGCCCCTCAGCATCTACCGTGGCGACCGCCATGGCATTGGCTTCATTGGGCTCGGTTTTCTCCGCGTCCTTCATCCATGTGGAAAACATTTCAAAGGGATCGCAGGCTACCGCCAAGCCGCCGTCATTGCTGGGACTGCCGATTTCGCTCATATAGGACCGCATATCATCTTCGTTTTGCATACGGAAGCGCCAGGATGATAGCCTGCTCGGGCGATGCGAACGGGATTGGCCACCTTCGTCGGTTTGTGCCTGTGCGGAGTCCTTCTGACGGGCTGCGCCAGCGTTCCTTCGCACAACGAGATCCAGGCCACCTTCAAGGCCGGCCTGAAGGACTATGACGCCGGCGACTACAAGGCGGCCTATAAAGAGTGGACCAAGATCGACGAATTCGACCTCGCCGCCCTGCGCAATGTGGCCATCATGCTGCGCAAGGGGCAAGGCGTGAAGAAGAACCCCAAGCTCGCCCAGCAGAAGATGCAACTGGCGGCCGAATCCGGCCTTGTCACGGCCATGGCGGACCTGGGCGACATGCTCTTGAAGGGAGAAGCCGGGCCGCCAAACCCGGCCGCGGCGGCCTTCTGGCTGACGCGCGCCACCGAAGGCGGCCACCCCATCGCCGCCTTCCAGTTGGGGCAGCTGTACGAAGAGGGCAAAGGCGTGCCCAAGAACATTGAGACGGCCCGCAGACTGTACAAAATGGCAGCGGCGGCCGGGGTGCCGGGAGCGGCGGAACGGCTCCACGCCCTGCCCCCACCATCCACCTCCGCGTCAGCGGCGCCGTCAACGCTGGGGCATTAACAGGACTTGAAACCGACCCATATTATAGTGGTGCCGTCCACCGACTCGGGCGGCTGGAGAAGGCATGCGCGACCCCTATCAAGTGCTGGGCGTTTCCAAGAACGCCAGCGAAGCAGAGATCAAGAAGGCGTTTCGGACGCTGGCCAAGAAGCATCACCCCGATACCAAGGGCGGTGATGCGGCGGCGCAGAAGCGCTTCCAGGAGATCAGTGCCGCCTATGACATCGTCGGCGACAAGGCCAAGCGCGCCAAATATGACGCCGGCCAGATCGACGCCCAGGGCAATCCCAAAGGCTTCGACCCACGGGCACACGGCTTCGGCCCGGGCGGCTTCGACCAGGGATTTCCCTTCGGCCAGGGCCAAGGCCCCGGCGATTTCCATTTCACCTGGACGGGCCGCGGCGACCGCCCCGGCGCGTCCGCGGAAGGTTTCCGGCCGGAGGACCTGTTCGCCGACCTGCTAGGCGGCCTGGGCGGCCGCGGCCGGGGGCGCCCCCAGCCGCAAGGCGGCCAGGATTTCGAGGTCCAGACCACGGTCAGCTTCGAAGAAGCCGCCAGTGGTTGATCGCGCCGCGTGGTGCAGCCCAACGGCGTACAGATCGTCGTCCATATCCCACAGGGCCTCAACGACGGCCAGCAGATCCGCCTCAAGGGCCGCGGCGGCGCCGGCCGCGCCGGCGGCCCGCCGGGCGACGTGATGATCCATGTCACCGTGGCGCCGCACCCCACATTCACGCGCGACGGCCGCGACCTGAAGATCGACCTGCCGATCACCCTCCAGGAGGCCGTGCAGGGCGGCAAGGTGCCGGTGCAAACGCTGTCCGGAACCGTGTCGCTGTCGGTCCCACCGCAGTCGAATTCGGGCAAGGTGTTGCGGCTGAAGGGCAAAGGCATTCCAGGGGCCGGCCAGGAGCGTACGGGCGATCTCTATGTCCGGCTGATCGTGACGCTGCCGGACGGCAACGACGCCGAACTGAAACGCTTCGTGGAGCGCTGGAAGGCGGATTACGATCCGCGCGCCAAAAAGACCTGACGGCAGTGCTTCCGGCCCAGTGCCGGCTCTTGATGACGCTTGGGTTTATTCGTCCGACCTAGCGCCGCAGCGTGACGCGCAATTGCGATGCCATCAGGCCGATGCCACCAAGAACGATGGCGGCGATGATGATGCCGAGCGCCAGCAAGAAGGCGCGGGAGATTTGCGT
>JBJKRM010000543.1:0-4863 GCA_046704685.1 Rhizomicrobium sp. | reverse complement strand
CCCTCCTGCTGACCGGCGCACCTCCCTCCGGTCAGCAGGAGAACGCCGTTCCGGCTTGGCCGTTCAGCCCGTCTTCTGACAAGTCGCGTTGGGAATGGCGATGCTGCGCGGTCCGGTGACCTGATATTCCACGAAGAAGGGCGTCTGCACGGTGTTGGGCATGCAGCCGGCGGGACCGCAGAGCTGCCGCGGTGCGACCCCTTTGAAATCGTAGCGGATGGTGCCGGGCGACGGCGCGCTCCAGCGCCCCCAGCCGGTGGTGACGATGCCCATCTGCGTCTGCTGGCGCGTGGTGAAGCGACCATCGGGCGACAGCGCGGTGTCGCTGGTGGCGATCAAGCCGGTCTGCGGATCGTCGATGTTGCACAGCCAGCGGCCGGTGAGGAAGGCCACCGTGTTGCCGCCACCCTGCTGCGGCGCCGGTGCGGGTTGTTGCGGTACAGGCTGCTGCGGTGCGGGTTGCTGCGGCGCCGGATTGCCTTGCTGCTGCGCGGCGGCCTGCTGCTGCGCGGCGGCCATCGCATTCGAGAACATCGTATTCACATAAGCGAACATGTCGTGGCAGATGGTGATCTTCTTGGTGTCCGGCGACCACCAGGCGTTCACCGTGCCGTTGCAGCTGCGCACTTCCACTGCGATGTTGTCCGGCAGATCGACCCGATTGGAAAGACTGTCCAGCATCTCCTGAAAGAAGCCGCCCTGGCGCCAAGTCAGTTCGAACGGCAGCCATTCCGCCTTGCCCACCGGACCGATCACCAGCTTCATATGGCCACCGGTATGGAACGTGCGGCCGAACCAGCCCTTGAGGTGCGGCGCCATCAGCCGCGTCCACGCGGCATGCTTCTTCTTGTATTCTGCGGCGCACTTCTCCAGCCTTTCTTGCGGCACGCCGTTCTTCACCGCCAGCGGAATGAAGCGCAGCGGATCGGCCCCGGTGGCGATGCACAGGATGTTGTAGAAGCGCTTCTCGTCCGGCGAATGCTCGTCATAGAAGGGATACTTGTCGACATCCTGGTGCTCAGCCGAGAGTTTCCAGAACAGGGCGCCGGCCACCACGATGTTGGCGTATATCGGCTTGAGCCGCTCGGGGGCCGCCTTCTCCATATCTGTGAGGAAGAAGGTGGCGAATTCGTCCACCACATCCTCTTCCGGACCCACGGCAGGAATCTTCAGCTCACTGATGAGCTTATGGCCGGTCTCGTGGAAGTAGATCGATATCATGGCGCCGCGGGTCAGCATGTCGGCTTCGCGCTTTAGCTGCGGCGACAGCTGCGCCGCGGTCGGATAAGGGGGCACTTCTTCCACCGGCTCACGTGGCGGGCCGTCCGAACGCCCGATCATCACGCCAAGCCCGACCAGCACCAGCGCGCCGCCCGCCGCGGCCGCGATGATGCGGTTCCTCGTCCACGTCCAGTTTTTCAGAAGACGCGCAACACCCCAGCTTCCGATATCCACGGAGCCCCTCCAGGATCTGAATCACCCAAAGGAATACCCCAGACCTGCTTTACGAAGGGTCAAACCATCAGCCAAGCTCGGCGACTACGGTGTTGTCCGCGTCAAGATCAGTGGCGGGAACCAGATTGCCCGGCAGCGATTTGCCGTTGAGCATCAAGCTTTTAATGCCCTTCTCCGCGCCGTTCGGACTGCGCACTTCGATCTTCACCGTCTTGCCGCGGAAGACGCGCGTGGCGGTGAAGCCCTTCCACTCCTTGGGAATGCAGGGATCAATGCGCAGGCCGTTCCAATCGGCGCGGATGCCGAGGATGTGCTGGGTGGCGGCGACATAGGACCACGACGCCGAACCAGAAAGCCACGGCACGCGCGAGGCGCCGGCCCGCGGGCTGGGGCTCGCATGGGTGTACTGGCAATAGACATAGGGCTCGATCTCGCGCTGCTCGGCCCGTTCGTTCCACGCCGCCGGCATGGTGGCGCGCCAATACTGCCAAGCCTGGTTGCCATGGCCCAGCATGGTCTCGGCGATCACCGCCCAGCCCTGGGTGTGGGTGAAGACGGCGCCGTTCTCCTTCATGCCCTCGTTGAACAACACCGCCCGCATCACGCTCATGTCGGTCGCCGCGAAGGGCGGCGCGCACAGCATGACGCCGTGCTCGCCGGCAAGATGCTGTGCCACCGCGGCCATCACCTGGCCGGCGCGTTCGCCTTTGGCATGGCCCGACAGCACCGCCCAGCTCTGGGGATTGAGGAAGATGCGCCCTTCCGCCTGCTCGCGCGCGCCGAAGCGGATGCCGGACTCGGAGATGCCGCGCAGATACCATTCGCCGTCCCAGGCCTGTTTCGCCAGCACGCGGTCGAATTCGCCGAGGCAGAGCTCGGCCCAGGTCTTCTCGGTCTCTTCGCCGAGCTGGCCGCAGATCTCGGCATAGGTGGCGAGGGCTAAGCGCAGCTGGAAGGCCACCATGACGCTTTCCCCTTTGGCGCCGAGACGGATGCAATCGTTCCAGTCGGCCGACAGGCCGCACGGCAGTCCATGGGTGCCGGACCGGGTGAGATTGAACTCGATGGCGCGCTTGAGATGGCCGAGCACCGTGTCCTCGCCCTGGTCAGCGTAAGGCAGCTTCTTCTTGAAGAAGGCGATATCGCCGGTCTCTTTCACATAAGCCGGAACGGTGTTGAACAGCCACAGCGCATCGTCGGAGCGGTACTCGTCGTCGGGCGGCCGTTTTTCCGCACCCGGATGATGAGCGAACTGCTTGACCACCGGCATGGCGCCGCCGCTGGACACCTGCCCCGTCAGCATCAGCTCGAGGCGCTTCACCGCCTCACCGGGAATGGCGTGCATGACGCCGAGCAGGTCCTGCACCGTGTCGCGATAGCCCAGACCGTCGCGTTCGCCGGCATAGATCAGGCTGGCGGCGCGCGACCAGGCATAGGTGATGAGGCAGTTGAACGGTCCCCACATCGCCAGCATGGAATTGAAGGCGGCATCGGGCGTCTCGGCGGAGAGATTGGCGAGACGGCCATGCCAATAGGCCTTCAGTCTGGCGAGCTCGCTGTCGAGCATGCCGGGACTGTCGAAGGCGCGGACGGCGGCCTTGCCCTCCACGCCGGCGTGGCCGACGCCCATCAGCACGACGAACTCCTTGGTCTCGCCGGGCGCCAGCACCAGATCGGTTTTGAGGACCCCGCAACCATTGTCGCCGGAAGCCAGCGAATTGGTGCAGCGGCCGGTCTCCACCACCTGCGGACGGGCATAAGTACCGTATGGCCCCAGGAAAGCGGTGCGGTCGGTGTCGAAGCCCGCGACCGACGCCCCTGCCAGCGCCAGGAAGGTATGGCGGCCCTGGTCGGCGTTCTCGAAATTGCCGGGATCCGGCGGGATGTGCACATTGGTGCCGTGGTCGATGATGCCGTCCTCCACGGCCATCTTCACGACGTGCTGGCTGTATTGCAGGTTGGTGAGATCGTTGAAGGCGCTCCAGTTGGCGGCGTATTCGACATAGGTGAAGGCACCGAGACGGCGCGGCTTCTTGCCGGTGTTGGTCAGACGGATGCGCCAGCATTCGAACGTGCGGCCGAGCGGAACGAAATAGGTGGTCTCGCACCGGATGCCGGAATATTCCGAGGTGATGACGGTGTAGGCCGTGCCGTGACGGCATTGCGATTGGTATTGATCGAGCGGCTTTCCCACCGGCTGCCAGGCCGCCGACCAGAAATCACCGGTCTCCTCGTCGCGCAGATAGATGGTGCGGCCGGGCTGGTCGAGCGGCACGGCGTTGAACCTGAGCCGCATGAAGCGCCCCTGCGCGGCGGATTTGTAAAAGGAATAGCCGCCGGCATGGTTGGTGATGATGGCGCCGTATTCGGTGGAGCCGAGATAGTTGGACCACGAGCGCGGCGTATCGGGCCGCGTGATGACGTATTCCTTCGCGGCGTCGTCGAAATATCCGAATTGCACTTCTAAGCCTCCGCGCCCTTTGCCGCCCGTCTCGCCGCCAGTTCGGCGGAAATCGCGGGCATCTTGGGTTCAAGCCGGTACAGCATCATGCCGATGCCACAAATCAGCGTGCCGATCGCCGGCGCGATGGCCATCAGGATGCGGATGCCTTGCTCGGCATGCGCGGTCTGCACCATGTTGGCCTGATAGCCGTAGATCGCCAGCAGGGCTGCCGCCAACGCACCGCCGATCGCCCAGCCGAACTTGTTCGACATGCCAGCGGCCGAGTACACCAACCCCGTGGCGCGGCGGCCCGTCTTCCATTCGGAAAAATCGGCGGTGTCGGCGAACATCGCCCACAGCAGCGCCGATGTCGGCCCGGTGAGGATCGAATAGACGATGTTATAGCCATAGAGCAGCAGGAGCTGGTCGGGACGCACCCAATAGGAGGCGACCAGCGCCGCCGCCGAGATCAGCATGCAGCCGATATAGGCATTCTTGCGGCCGGTGTAAGGCGTCACATACTGGATGAGGAAGGTGCCGACCAGCGACAGGATGGTGTTGACCAGGATGAACAGGCTGACGCCGGCCACGTCGCCGCCCAGGTGCAGCGACATGCCGAATGGATGGATGACCATGTCACCCATGTAGTACTTGAAATAGAAGATGATGGCGGCGCCGCGGATGGCGACGAAGAACACGCCGGTAATGCCGAGCGCGAACAAAATCAGCCAGTGAATGTTGTTGACCAGGTCCTTCAAATCGCGCCAGATCGCGGTGTTCTCCTCCTTGACCGGCTGCACGCGTTCCTTGGTCGAAGCAAAGCAGACCAGGAACATGATGACCGCGGCCAGCGCATAGATGCCCATGGTGGCCTCATAGCCGAACACCTGATCGCCCTGGCCGAAATACTTCACCAGCGGCTGGGTGAAGGCGGCGACGATCATGCCGCCGATGAAGGCGAAGGA
>JBJKRM010000542.1:0-6090 GCA_046704685.1 Rhizomicrobium sp. | reverse complement strand
ACAGAATGTCGATATGGGTGGCGTCAAACCTGCCCGAGCGTGCGCAGGCGGATGGAGGGATGGATCTCGTTCTGCGACATCACCACGGTCGCGGGACGAAAGCGCTCGACGATCGAGCGCACGAAGGGCCTGATCTGCGGGCTGGTGAGCAGCACGGGCACTTCGTTCTTCTGCGTCGCTTCGTCGAAGCGGTCGCGCACGCTGGTGATGAACTGCTGCAGATGGCTCGGCGCCATGGCCAGCTGGCGGTCTTCGCCCTGGCCGATGATGGCTTCGGCGAAGGCCTGCTCCCAGGCGGGCGACATGGCCAGGATCGGCAGTTAGCCGCCCGGCGCCATATTGGCGTGACAGATCTGGCGTGCCAGGCGCGAACGGACGTGTTCGGTGATGTATAAGGAGTTCTTGGTGTGTCCGACGGCCTCGGCAACCCCTTCCAAGATGGCAGGCAGGTCGCGGATGGAGACGCGTTCGCCGAGCAGGGTCTGCAGCACGCGCTGCACGCCGGTGATGGAAATCTGCGATGGGATGAGTTCCTCCACCAGCTTCTTGTGGTCGGGCGGCAGCTCGTCGAGCAGCTTTTTGGTCTCCGCATAGGAGAGCAGCTCGGCCATGTGTGATTTCAGCACCTCGGTCAGATGCGTGGTCAGCACCGTGCCGGGATCGACCACGGTGTAGCCGCGGAAGTTGGCTTCCTCGCGCAGCGCTGCCGCCACCCAGGTGGCCGGCAATCCGAAGGCCGGGTCGGTGGTGTGGGTGCCGGGCAGTTCGATCGGCAGGCCCTTGGGATCCATCGCCAGGAAGCTGCCGGGGTAGAGCTCACCGCGGCCTGATTCCACTTCCTTGACGCTGATCCGATATTCGTTGGCGCCCAGTTGCATGTTGTCGAGAATGCGCACGGCGGGCATGACGAAGCCCATCTCCTGCGCCAGTTGGCGTCGCAGCGCCTTGATCTGATCGGTGATGCGATGACCGGCAACGTCGTTGATCAGCTGCAGCAGGCCGTAGCCCAGCTCAACACGCAGGAGGTCGAGGGCGAGCGCCGTGGAAATGGGTTCCTCCTTGGTGGTTTCTGACACCTTGGCTTGTTCTTCTTCGACTCGGGCTTTGCTGTCTTCGTTCTGCTTGTGCTTGAAAGACTGCCAGGACAGGGCGCCTGCGCCGGCCGAAAGACCTGCGAACACCAGGTGCGGCATGCCGGGCAGCAGCGCCACGATTCCCATCACCGCCGCGGCCATGCCGAGCGCCTGGGGGTAGTAGGACAGCTGCTTCATCAGGGCGCGGTCGGTGGAGCCTTCGACGCCGGCCTTTGACACCATGAGGCCGGCCGCCGTGGACACGATCAAAGCCGGCATCTGGCTGACCAGACCGTCACCGACGGACAGCAGGGTGTAGCTGTGGCTGGCGGCGGCAAAGGTCATGCCATGCTGGGCCACGCCCACGATGATGCCGCCGATGACGTTGATGGCGACGATCAAAAGACCGGCGATGGCATCGCCGCGCACGAATTTCGAGGCGCCGTCCATGGCGCCGAAAAAGTTCGATTCGGATTCCAGCTCCTTGCGGCGCGTGCGGGCTTCCTTCTCGTCGATCAGGCCCGACGACAGATCGGCGTCGATCGCCATCTGCTTGCCCGGCATGGCATCCAGGGTGAAGCGCGCCGCCACTTCGGCGATACGTCCGGAACCTTTGGTGATGACCACGAAGTTCACCACCACCAGGATGGCGAAGACGATGAGGCCGATCACGAAGTTTCCCCGCATGACCAGCTTGCCGAACGCCTCGATGACATGACCGGCCGCCATCGTGCCGGTGTTGCCGTGACTGAGGATCAGCCGCGTGGACGCGAGATTCAGGGACAGGCGCATCATCGTGGTGATGAGCAGCACGGCAGGGAAAGAGGAGAACTCGAGTGGTCGCCGGATGAAAACGGCGGTCATCAGGATCAGGATGGCGAACGACAACGACAATGCCAGACTGATGTCCAACAGCCAGGTCGGCAGCGGCAGGATCAGCACCACCAGGATCGCCATGATGCCGATCGCCAGCGCGAGGTCGCTGCGCTTGATGAAATCGACGATGCCGGTCGGCGAGAAGTCGAAGGCCGGGATCGCGGCGGTGGTTGTCGGTTCAGCCATGGTTAATCACCGCGCCCGTTCGTGCACCATTGGGGACCTGATACACGCAAGCGCATGTTGCTCACCCAGCCGCCCGTTGTTCGCCGGGACCCGGTATCGACATGCCTTGCTGCGAATATTCCCGCAGCTTGTTGCGCAGGGTACGGATCGAGATGCCCAGGATGTTGGCCGCGTGGGTGCGGTTGCCCAGGCAATGATCCAGTGTGTCGAGGATCAAATCGCGCTCCACATCGGCAACTGTCCGCCCGACCAAGCCGCGGGTCACGGCCGCAGCCGATTCCACCGCGTTGCGCACGGGGGGCGGCAGGTCGGTGGCGCCGGCGGCGAAGCTCGAGCTGCCCACTTGCTTGCCGTCCGGCAGGCGGATGGCTTCCGGACCTATCTCGTTGCCGCTGGCCAGCAGTACGGCGCGATGCATGGTGTTCTCGAGTTCGCGCACATTGCCCGGCCAGGGATGCTGCACCAGCAGGCGCTCGGTCGCCGAAGCGATGGGGCGGAAGGCTACGCCATTGGCTTCGGCGTATTTGCGGGCGAAGTGCCGCGACAGCGCCAGGATGTCCTTCGGGCGTTCGCGCAGCGGCGGCAATCTCAGGTTCACGACATTGAGGCGGTACAAGAGGTCTTCGCGGAAGGTGCCGTGTTTGACCGCCTCGGCCAGATCGCGATTTGAGGTGGCGATAATGCGGATATCGATCTTGACGGGGCGTGTGCCGCCGACCCGGTCGATCTCGCGTTCCTGGATGGCACGCAAGAGCTTGGCCTGCAGGCGGGCGTCCATCTCGCTGATTTCGTCGAGCAGCAGCGTGCCCGAATTGGCTTCCTCGAATTTGCCGATGCGCCGGGCGATGGCGCCGGTGAAGGCGCCCTTCTCATGGCCGAACAGTTCGGATTCGAGCAGGTTTTCCGGAATGGCCGCGCAGTTCACCGATATGAACGGCTTGTCGGCGCGCGACGACTTCTTGTGGACATAGCGGGCCAGCACTTCCTTGCCCGAACCGCTTTCGCCGGTCAGCAGGATCGAGGCTTCGGAGGACGCGACCTGGTCGGCGAGGGCGATGACGGCCATCATCGCCTCGTCCTCGGCGATCATCTGGTGGGATTCGTCGGCCACCGCCGCGAACACCGCCGCGATCAATTCCGGATCGGGAGGCAGCGGCAGGTATTCCTTGGCGCCCGCCCGAATCGCTTCCACCGCACGCCGCGCATCCGTGCCGACGCCGCAGGCCACCACCGGTGTGCAGATATGCTCGGCCGCAAGGCCCCGCACCAGCGCGGAGATGTCGAGGGTGACATCGCAGAGCACCAAATCCGACCCCGAACCGCCGCGCAGGATGGCAAGCCCCATCTCGATATCGCTGGCATGCGTGACCTTGGCACCGCGATCCATCGCGATCTTGGTCGCCGTTCCGATCTGACCCTGGAGTGAGCCGACGATGAGTAGACGCATGGTCCTATTCCTTATCCTTCAGGTCAGTGGGCCTAGCTTTGGCCGGCCTTGATGATTTCCGTCATGGTCACGCCCAGCCGGTCTTCCACCAGCACGACTTCGCCGCGGGCGACCAGGCGGTCATTGACATAGATATCGATTGCTTCGCCGACCTTGCGGTCGAGTTCGACGATGGTTCCCTTCGCCAGCTTCAGAAGCGAGCTCACTTCCATGGCCGACTTGCCGAGCACGGCGGACACCGTCACCGGAACGTCGAACACCGCTTCCAGGTCCTGGGCCGAATGCTTGACCTCCGCCTCGGAGTTGTTCTCGCCCGTCAGGAGCGCCGGGGCACCCGATTCTTCTGGCTCGTGTGAGAGGTCTGGCAGATCGACGTCGTCATTGCCTGCCATGGTTTATCCTTTCCTCGTCGTACGCGATTGTGAAAAGCGCCGCGTGATGACTTCGCCGATCGCTTGTTCCAGATGTTCCATGTTGCGATCGGCTCCGCCGCCCCGCCATTCGATGCGGCAATCGGCGCCCCGAATGCCCGGTTCCGGTGTGGCGACGAGGCGGCCTTCATAGCCCATCTCGTTTGCCACCTCGGCGAGCTTGTCTTTGATGACCGCAATCACGTTGGGAGCAGCCTTGAGTACGATGCGCGGCTCGGTGATGGCCTGATGGATGGCCTCGTTGAGCGCCTCCATTACTTCGCCTTCCGGCATGCTCTCGATTGCGACACGAGCGAGCTTGCCGGCGACGATCAGCGCCAACTGGGCGGCTTCCTCGCGTAGGGATTCGATCTGGCTCTGCGCGCCTGCCATCGACTCCTGCACCGTTGTGGCAAGCTGGGCGATCGCCGCCGCGGTGGCCTCCTCGGCGCGCACCTGGCCGGTTTTCATGCCCTGTTCGCGGGCCCGCGACAGCATGTGATCGAGCTCTTCCTGCGTGAACACCTTGCGCTGTCGCGCCCGGGCCGCATTGGACACGAGGTCGCCCTCGGGGCGGAACTCGGTGTCGAAGGTGAATTTCTTGACCTCTGCCATCTCAGTACACCAACTCATCTTCGCCCTGTTTGCTGGCGATCATGATTTCGCCCTTGTTGGCGAGGTCTTTGGCCGTGTTGACCATGCGCATTTGTGCTTCGTCGACATCCTTGAGACGGACCGGGCCCATGGCCTCCATGTCCTCGCGCAGGATCTTGCCGGCGCGTTCGCTCATATTGGAGAAAAAGACGTCGCGCAGGCTGTCCGTGGCGCCCTTGAGGGCGAGGGCGAGCTTGTCCTTCTCCACATGCCGCAGCAGCGTCTGGATCGAGCCGGGATCGAGCTTGGTGAGGTCCTCGAAGGTGAACATCAGGGCCTTGATGCGCTCGGCCGAGTCGCGATTGCGTTCTTCCAGGGCCGTGACAAACCGATTCTCGGTCTGGCGGTCGAAATTGTTGAAGATCTCGGCCATCAGTTCGTGGGCGTCGCGCTTGGCAGTGCGGGCCAGGTTCGACATGAATTCGACGCGCAGGGTGCGCTCGACCTTGTCCAGGATGTCCTTCTGCACGCTCTCCATGCGCAGCATGCGCTGCACCACCTCGAGGGCGAACTCCTCGGGCAGCGACGCCAGCACGCGCGCGGCGTGTTCGGGCTTGATCTTGGACAGCACGACCGAGACGGTCTGCGGGTACTCGTTTTTCAGGTAGTTGGCCAGCACCGTCTCGTTGACGTTGCCGAGCTTGTCCCACATCGTGCGGCCGGCCGGACCGCGGATTTCTTCCATGATTGCGCCGACGCGCTCCGGCGGCATCAGCCGGGAGAGCAGGCGTTCGGTCGATTCATAGGATCCCATCAACGAGCCGGTGCCCGAGAGCTGACCGACGAAATCGATCAAGAGTTTTTCGACCAGCGCGGAACTGACGTTGCCCAGATTGGACATGATCTGGGACACTTCCTTGATCTCGTCGTCGTCCAGCATCTGCCACAGCTTGGCAGAGTGCTCTTCGCCCAGGGCCAGCATCAGGATGGCTGAGCGTTCCGCGCCGGTCAGCTGGCGGATGTCTTCTTTGACGGCTGGTTTTGAGCTACGCGCCATGAATTACACCGGTTGATGGAGCCAGGACCGCAGGATCGCCAACGCTTCCTCGGGATGAGAGCTGACGACCTCGCCGACCTTCTTGACCGAGGACTCGCGGACTTGGCCCTCGATGCGATTGATATCGATCATGTTCTCGACCTTGTCCGGCGTCAGGCTGTTGGGGCCGGCTTGTTGCGGCGCATCGTCCTCGCTTGGTGCGGGCAGCTGGCCGGCCGCCGGCGATCCGGCCGCGACTTGGAGCAGGGCTCCGCCGCCCGGCGCCAGCGGGGCGAACATGCGCTTGATCAGCGGGCGCAGAACAAAGAAGCCCAGCAGCAGGGCCGTGAGGGACAGGATGCCGGCCTGGATGATCTTGAACCAGGCGGCGCTGTCCAGACCGAGCAGCGGTTGGGGGGCGGGCGTGCCGAGCTTGGTGTCGACGCGGGCGAAGGGCATGTTGACCAC
>JBJKRM010000541.1:0-2687 GCA_046704685.1 Rhizomicrobium sp. | reverse complement strand
GTGGTGCCCTCCTTCACCAGCGTGCCAAAAGCGAGCGCCTCGGCGGTGGCCCAATCGATGCCTTCGCCGGTCTTGAACATGCGCGCCTTGTTCTGCAGCTGGCGCACGACGGTTTTGTGGGCATTGAAGCCTTCAGGAACGGTCGAAAGCGCCTTGCCGACCTGGAGCAAGTCCTCTCTGGGCACGCCGGTGTTGCCGCGGCGATCCCCCATCGGCGCGACTTCGAATCCCGCCCAACGGCTTTCCAGCCAATCGGCATGATCCGGCTTGTGGGTCTTGGACGCCTCGAAAGCGTTGTCGAGACGGGCGTTGAAATCACCCACCATGTGCTCGACTTCCGAGTGGGCCAGGGTCGACTCCGCAACCAGCTTCTGAGCGTAGATGCCCAGCACCGTCGGATGACTCTTGATGGCCTTGTACATCAAGGGCTGGGTGAAGGACGGTTCGTCCGTCTCGTTGTGACCGAACCTGCGATAGCAGTACATATCGATCACCACGTCCTTGTGGAACAGCTGGCGGAACTCGGTGGCGATGCGGGCGCAATGCACCACCGCCTCCGGGTCATCGCCGTTCACATGAAAAATCGGCGCTTGCACCATCAATGCAATGTCCGTGCAATAGGGTGAAGAACGCGAATACTGCGGCGCCGTGGTGAAGCCGATCTGGTTGTTGATGACGAAGTGGATCGTGCCGCCCGTGCGATACCCCTTGGTGCCGGACATCGCGAAGCACTCCGCCACAATACCCTGCCCCGCAAAGGCGGCATCACCATGCAAGAGAAGCGGCAACACGCTGGCACGGGTCGCGGCATCGTCATGCTGGGCCTGCTTGGCGCGCGACTTGCCGAGAACGACCGGATCGGCCGCTTCGAGATGCGACGGATTCGGCGTCAGCGACAGATGAACATGATTGCCGTCGAAGGTGCGATCCGAGGAGGCACCGAGATGGTATTTGACGTCGCCAGTGACCTCCACCTCCATGGGATTGGCGCTACCGCCGCGGAACTCGTGGAACATCTGCCGGTACGGCTTGGCCATCACATTGGCGAGCACGTTCAGCCGGCCGCGATGCGCCATGCCGATGACGATCTCCTGCACGCCGAGCTGGCCGCCGCGTTTGATGATCTGCTCGAGAGCGGGGATCATGGATTCGCCACCGTCGAGGCCGAAGCGCTTGGTGCCGAGGAAGCGCAGGGCACAGAACTTCTCGAACCCTTCGGCTTCGATCAACTTGTTGAGGATGGCCCGCTTGCCAGCCGGCGTGAACGTAATCTCCTTGTCTGGTCCTTCGATGCGCCGTTGCAGCCAATCCTTCTGCTCGGCATCGTTGATGTGCATGAACTCGTAGCCGATGCGGCCGCAATAGGTGCGACGGAGCAGGTCGACCATCTCGCCGACCGTGGCGCTCTGCAGCCCCATGACGCCGTCGGTGTAGATCGGCCGGTCGAGATCACGGAACCCGTAGAACGCCGGATCGAGCTGCGGATGATCGCCCTTCGGCACCAAGTCGAGGGGATCGAGTTCCGCCTCGAAATGACCGATAACGCGGTAGGCGCGCACCAGCTGGATGGCACGGATGGCATCCTGCGCGGCAGCATGACCATCGCTGCCCGAAAGGTCGGGAGCCGGCGCCGCCGTGGCGGCGGGCGGGACCCAACTCGGCGGCGTGCGGGCTTGGTCACCCAAACCGGCGAAGTAGCGCGCCCAAGAGGGATCAACCGAATTGGGATCCTCCAGATATTGCGCATAAAGGGATTCGACGAAGGGGGCATTGGCGCCAAAGAGGAAGGAAGTTTCCTCAAAAATCGCGTTGGATGCCCGGTTGAGCCGTTCGGCAGGTGTCTGGCTGGTCATCTCGGTGGAAGATTAGAACCGTTCAAACTAAAGCAGTACCGCAATCGGTCCGCAAAGACCATGCTTGGGATCGGCATAAGGGAGACGGCGGTAACAGCAGGTAAACCCAAATAATTGCGACAGACTTGCAAGAGTAGCAAAGAGATCCGCATGACCGCCTGACCCGGTGGCAGAGCAAAGCGGACAGCAACGCCCCTCACTTGCCCTTCAGCAGATCCACCATCGTGGTGCCGAGTGCCGCCGGATTGGGCGAAACGCGAATACCGGCCGACTTCATGGCCTCGATCTTCGACCCCGCACCGCCCTTGCCGCCCGAGATGATGGCACCGGCATGGCCCATGCGCCGCCCCGGCGGAGCGGTGAGGCCGGCGATGAAGCCGACCACCGGCTTCTTCACCTTCGACCGCTTGAGGAAATCGGCCGCGTCTTCTTCCGCCGTGCCGCCGATCTCGCCGATCATCACGATGCTTTCGGTTTCCTTGTCGGCCAGCAGCATCTCGAGCACATCGATGAACTCGGTGCCCTTCACCGGGTCGCCGCCGATGCCGACGCAGGTGGTCTGGCCCAGTCCCACCGCCGTGGTCTGCCACACCGCTTCATAGGTCAGGGTGCCGGAGCGGGAGACGATGCCGAGACTGCCGCGGCGGTGGATATGGCCCGGCATGATGCCGATCTTGCACTCGTCCGGGGTAATGACGCCCGGGCAGTTGGGGCCGATCAGGCGCGACTTGGAGCCGGCCAGCACGCGCTTGACCTTCACCATGTCGAGAACGGGAATGCCTTCGGTGATGCAGACGACGAGCGGAACCTCGGCGTCCACCGCTTCCAGAATGG
>JBJKRM010000540.1:0-2927 GCA_046704685.1 Rhizomicrobium sp. | reverse complement strand
CCACATGTCATCTGGCTCGGGCGATGGGATTGCCGATTTTCCAACCCGAGTGATGCGAGGAGTTCGAACGCCCGCGTCCGGCGGGCTCTGCGGGCCTCACCGGCGTAAACGGCCGGCAGTTCGACGTTGCCCAGTGCCGACAGTCCCGGCAGAAGATGGTAGCGCTGAAAGACAAACGTGAGCGTTCTTTTGACCCCACGTTGCTGATCGGCGTCGGCGCCGCGCACGATGAGCGGTGAGTCGATTGGGATCGTTTTGCATATATGACCGTGGATATAGTCGACACGAAGCCCGGTCGCGGGCGGGTCGAGATTCGAACTGGCGTGGGCCGGAAACGGCGGTGGTCGGACGAAGAGCGGGGCCGGATTGTTGCCGAGGCGGTGATGCCGGGCGTGGTGGTTTCGCAGGTGGCGCGCCGGCACGACATGTCGCCACAGCATCTGTTCCGCTGGATCAAAGAGGCGAAGGAGGGCAAATTTGCCCTGCCGGCAGATGGCGGCCCGGCGTCGGGCGCTTTGGCTGGGACAGGCTTTGTGCCGGTCGTGGTTGAACCGGCTGAGACACCGGAGCCGGCTTTATGCCGCGAACGGGCTTGCGCCATCGAGATTGCCATCG
The DNA here is from genome assembly GCA_046704685.1 of Rhizomicrobium sp. Taxonomy (GTDB): domain Bacteria; phylum Pseudomonadota; class Alphaproteobacteria; order Micropepsales; family Micropepsaceae; genus Rhizomicrobium. The sequence continues at coordinate 2,312 of JBJKRM010000540.1, read as the reverse complement.
GATCGATCAAGGTGCGGGTGCGCAACGAGGCCGACGCGCGCACGATTGAAGCGGTGTTGCGGGCTGTCAAGCGGGTGGCGGCATGAGCGGCGGGATGCTGATTCCGCCTGGACCGGTACGGGTGGTGATGGCGACGAAACCCGTCGACTTCCGCAAGGGTGCGATGGGCCTTGCTGCTCTGGTGAAGGAGCAATTGGGCTTCGACCCATTTGCCGGCGTAATATACTGCTTCCGGTCCCGTCGTGCTGACAGAGTGAAGCTGGTGTTCTGGGACGGCACAGGTCTCTGCCTTTTTGCCAAGCGGCTGGAGGGCAAGTTCGTGTGGCCCCGCATTGAGGACGGTGTCATGCGTCTGTCAGCGGCGCAACTTTCCGCGCTGATCGAAGGTCTCGATTGGACGCGCGTGCATGTCCGCCGCGTCCCGGCGCCGGAAGCTGTGCAGTGACATGCGGTGAAGTGAATCGGCTGCAAGAAAGGCCGCTACAAGCGGTGCTTTTTGTGCTTCCCTTTGGACATGGCATCGCTTGCCGATTCTCTTCCCGATGATGTTGAAGCGCTGCGCGCATTTGCGCTGGCGGTGCTCTCGGAACGCGACGCCATGATTGCTGAGCGCGATGCCGAACGTACCGAGAAGGAAACGGTTGCCGCCGAGCGCGACAAGCTGGTGGAAATCAACGACCGCCTGCGCCGCTTGTTGCGCAAAGCGCAAGGCTTCGAGCCCAAGAGCGAGCGGCTGGCGAAATTGCCGGCCGACCAGCTGCAGCTGGCGCTGGAGGATATCGAGCAGGCGATTGCCCGGAACGAGGCGGTCGAAGAGAAGAAGGCTCCGACCGGTGAGCGTCGCCGCAAGATCAATCGCGGGGCGCTGCCGGCCCATCTGCCGCACATCCATGAGACCGTTGAGCCCGAGAGCGCGAACTGCCCGTGCTGCGGCGAGCCGATGCATGTGATCGGCGAGGAAACCTCCAAGCGGCTGGATGTCGTGCCGGCGCAATACCGGGTGATTGTCACGCACCGGCCGAAGCTGGCTTGCCGGGCCTGTGAGAGGATCGTGGAAGCTGCCGCGCCCGAGCACCTGATCAAATCCGGCATTCCGACCGAGGGATTGGTCGCGTCGGTGCTGGTGGCCAAATACGGCTGGCACTTGCCGCTCTACCGCCAGGCCAAGATGCTGTTGTCCCAAGGCATCGAGTTGAACCGCTCGACGCTGGCGTTCTGGGTGGGCTACGCCGCGGCAGAACTTGAGCCGCTCTACGACCGGCTGAAACAAAACCTTCTCACCTCCGCCAAGCTGGTAGTCGACGAGACGCCCGTTCCGGTGCTCGACCCGGGACGCGGCAAGATCAAGCAAGGCTGGTTCTGGGTGATGGCCCGCGACGACAGACCCTGGAACGGACCCGATCCGCCAGCTGTCTTCTACCGCTACGCGCCCGGCCGCGGCGGTGGATATCTCAAAGACCTGCTCGGGGATTATCGCGGCATCGTGCAATGCGACGGCTACGCCCCATACAAGAACTTGCCGGCCGACCGGATCCAGATCGCCTTTTGTTGGAGCCACCTGAGGAGGGACTTCTTCGACATCGCCGAACGCGGCAATGCGCCGGTTGCCACCGAAGCCGTGGCGTGGATTGCCCAGCTTTACGCGATCGAGGCAAGGATCAGAGGCCGCAGCGCCGATCAACGCCGCGCCGTCCGGCAAGCGGAAACCGCACCGCTTGTCGCAAAGTTCAGGACCTGGCTTGAGCAACAGCACACTCGTCTGCCGGGCCAATCGGACACCGCAAAGGTCATCCGCTATGCCTTCCATCATTGGGACGGGCTGGTCCGCTTCCTGGACGATGGGCGCATCGAGATGGACACCAACATCGTCGAGCGGAGCATGCGCCCCCAATCCTTGACGAAAAAGAATGCTCTGTTCGCCGGCAACGACGACGGGGGCCATTTTTGGGCGATCCTGGCTTCGCTCATCGAGTGCTGCAAGCTTAACGCCATCGAGCCGCAGGCCTACCTCGCCGACGTCCTTACCCGCCTCGTCAATCTCTGGCCCAACAGCCGCCTCGACGAGCTGCTGCCGTGGGCCTGGGCCAAGACGCACCAGCAGCAATGTGCCGCGTGAATCGCCCTCAGCACTACGACGCCCACCGACAGTCAAGACCAATCCCATAGGGTGCCGGTGAATCGCTCACGGTCATGGGCGTCGAACACCATCTCCTGGGTCTCCCGCGGATAGGCCCGCACGAACAGCATCCGGCTATGACAGAGCCGGACATGGGCCGCCTTCACCGTCAGCGGCACCCCGTTCAGCACCACCG
>JBJKRM010000539.1:0-5737 GCA_046704685.1 Rhizomicrobium sp. | reverse complement strand
ATTGCGGACGATGCGGCCTTGCTGGCGTTCGCCGCGCAGGTGCGGCCCGGCCAGCCGGCGCCCAACATCCTGCTGGGTGCGGTGCAATTCCTGTTGCTGCGCGGCGCGCAGCATCCGTTGCGCGGTTATTACCGCAGCCTGGGTGGTAGCGAACAGGGCGATCCCTTTCCGGCTTTCCGCGACTTCGTGGAAACGCATCGCGAGCAGCTTGCTCCCATCATCGCCACGCGCATCACCAACACCAATGAGGTCGGCCGCTCCGCCTTGCTGGCTGCGGGATTCCGCGCCGTGGCGCAGCATGCCGGCGAACCGCTGCACCTCGTCGAGATCGGTCCCAGCGCCGGTCTCAATCTGACCTGGGACAGTTATGACGTGCGTTATCGCCGGGGCGATGAACTGTTCGCCGTGGGGCCCGGCGATGCCGCTGTCCAGCTCGATTGCGCGCTGCACGGCGATCATCTGCCGCCGCTGGGCGCTGCGCCGGTGGTGGCGAGCCGGGTCGGTCTGGAGCGCCATCCGGTCGACCTCGATGATGCGGCCGAACGTGACTGGCTCCGGGCATTGGTGTGGCCCGACCGGTTGGATCGCTTCGAGCGTCTTGAGCGAGCGCTGGCCTTGGCCAGGCGCAGCGCGCCGCCGGTCGTCCAGGGGGACGCGCTGGAACTGTTGCCGGAAACGGTTGCCGAGCGGCCGGAAGATGAGCCCGTCTGTGTCTACCACTCCATGGTTGTCTACCAGTTCAGCCCTGATATGCGCGAGGCGCTCGACGCCATCCTGACCCTGATGAGCCTGCGGCGGCCGGTCTGGCGGCTGTCGATCGAGGGCGCCCGCACCTCGCGCCAGCCCAAGGAGTCTGGGTCTTCCGACACGCCCGCGGCCGGCCCTGATGGGTATCCTATCCTTGCGTCTTCCTACCGTAACGGCCACAAAGAGAGCCGTCTGCTGGCGCGTTGCCATCCCCATGGCGACTGGCTTGAGTGGCTCAGTTCGGCATGCGATTTTCCCCCCTATGAGCGATCCCGATAAACGATCCGTCGATTTTCCCGAAATCGAGACTCCTCTGGCAGGGCTGGCAGGAGCTTCGCCGTCGGCGCCGAACTGGTTCCACAACGCGGTCTCGATCGAACCCGAGCGCCATTACATCACCGTGCAAGGCGCGCGCATCCATTACCTGCGCTGGGGAGAGCGCAGCCGGCCCGGTCTGCTCCTGGTGCACGGCAATGCCGCGCATGCCTTCTGGTGGAGCTTCATCGCCCCCTTCCTGTCGCGCGACTACAACGTCGCCGCCATCGATCTTTCCGGCATGGGCGACAGCGAGTGGCGCAAGGACGGCTACTCGATGGAGGGCTTCGCGCGCGAGCTGTTTGCGGTGTGCGATGATGCCGGGATGCTGGCGCATGCCGAGCCACCGGTGATTGTCGGCCACAGCTTCGGAGGCTTCATCACCATCCTGGCGGGCGCGCTCTATGGCGAGCATCTTTCGGGAACGGTCATTCTCGACGCACCGGTGAATCCGCCCGACCGGCCGCGCGCCCCGCTCACCGCCCGTGCCCACCACCATTATCCGACACTGACCCAGGCGCTGGCGCGCTTCCGGCTGTTGCCGCCGCAGACCTGCGAGAACCTTTATCTGCTCGATTATGTGGCACGCCATTCGCTGCGTGAGATTGAAGGCGGCTTCCGCTGGAAATTCGATCCGCAGATCTGGCGGAATTTTACCATCGGCGACATGGCCGAGCGCCTGCGCGACACCAACTGCCGCGTCGCCATCTTCCGGGGCGAGAACTCGATCCTGATGCCACCGGAAATTGGTGACTTCATGTTCAACCTGCTCGGGCGCTCCGCCCCGGTGGTGGAGATTCCGCAGGCGCAGCATCACGTCATGTTGGATCAGCCGCTGGCCTTGGTGGCCGCCTTGCGCGCCCTGCTGGCCGATTGGCACCATTCGGAGCCGCGCCGTTCGCCGGACGAGGCCGAATAGCTGTCACAAGGCTGTGGATGACGTGCGCCTTGGGGCGCTGCTGGATGGCTCCGGGACGGAATCGGTGTTCAGCCCGCCTGTTTGGCCTTTGCCCGATACGCTTGTTTGCTATAGTTACACTGGAAGACTGGGAGTTCCCGATGGCCGACGAACACGCCGAGAATCAGGCCACTATGGACATGTCCGAGCACCTGCGGACGTGGCGGTTGTTCCTGCAATTCTTCAAATGGCAGATCATCGGTGTCGTCATGCTTTTGGTGTTCCTGCTGGCGTTCCGGACCGGTTGAACACCCTGTTCAAACTGACAAACCCTCAGCACCATCTGTAAGATTTCGAAACAGACCGTGTTGGCGCACAACCGTTGCGGCCAGCCATAACGCCGCACGATGACGCCCCCATTGGTGTGTAATGCCGCATCCCGCGGCGTTGCCTATGGGACATCTTTGGGTTATGCCCGCCGCGGCTAAATTTGGGGGCGGGTATCGGCCGCAAAGCTGCTTTTTTGCTGCGTTGGTGCGGCCAATCTCTGCTCACAAGTCCGTGGCCCGTATGGGGGTCCGTTGCCCTCGAACAACCAACGAGATGCGTGAACCATGCCTCAAACCATCGGAATTCCGAAAGAGACGTTTACCGGCGAAAAGCGGGTCGCAACCGCGCCGGAAGTCGTCGAGAAGCTGATCAAGCTCGGCTTCGCGGTGACGGTCGAAAGCGGCGCCGGCCTCGCTGCCAGCTTCTACGATGAAGCGTACACGGCGGCCGGAGCAAAGGTCGTCGGCAGTGCTGCAGACGTGTGGTCGAGCGCCGACATCGTCTTCAAGGTGCGCGAGCCCGACATGAGCGAAGTCGCGCAGATGAAGGCGGGTCAGACGCTGATCAGTTTCATCTGGCCGGCCCAGAACCCCGACCTGATGAAGGCGCTGACAGCCAAGAAGGTCACCGTCCTGGCCATGGACTGCGTGCCGCGCCTGTTGTCGCGCGCGCAAAAGATGGACGCCCTGACCTCGATGGCGGGCATTGGCGGGTATCGCGCGGTCATCGAAGCGGCCAACGCCTTCGGCCGCTATTTCAACGGCCAGATCACCGCCGCCGGCAAGATCCCGCCGGCCAAGGTGTTCATCGCCGGTGCCGGCGTCGCCGGTCTGGCGGCGGTCGGAACCAGCGTCGGTCTCGGCGCCATCGTGCGTGCCAACGACACGCGCGCGGAAGTCGCCGATCAGGTCAAGTCGATGGGCGGCGAGTTCGTCAAGGTCGACTACGAGGAAGAAGGCTCGGGCGGCGGCGGTTACGCCAAGGTGATGAGCGAAGGCTTCCAGAAGGCCCAGCGCGAGATGTACGCCAAGCAGGCCAAGGACGTCGACATCATCATCACGACGGCCCTGATCCCCGGCAAGCCGGCGCCGCGCCTCATCACGGCCGATATGGTCAAGTCGATGAAGCCCGGCAGCGTCATCGTCGACATGGCGGCTGAACGCGGCGGCAACTGCGAATTGACCGAGCCCGACAAGGCCGTGGTCAAGCACGGCGTCACCATCATCGGCTACACCGATCTGGCCAGCCGCCTCGCCAAGCAGTCTTCGACGCTCTACGCCTCCAACCTGCTGCGCCTCACCGAAGAGCTGTGCAAGGCCAAGGATGGCCAGATCGTCGTCAATATGGAAGACGATGCGATCCGCGGCTTCACCGTGATCAAGGAGGGCGAGGTCACTTGGCCGCCGCCGCCGCTCAAGCTTCCCGCGCCGCCCGCCGCCAAAGCGGCCGCCGCTCCGGTTCCCAAGCCGGAAGAGAAGAAGAAGGGCTTCGGCGTCGGCACCGCGATCACATTTCTGGTTGGCGCCGCTCTGTTCGCGCTGATCGGCCTGTATGCCCCGGCCGCCTTCATCGGGCACTTCACGGTGTTCGTGCTGGCGATCTTCGTCGGCTACATGGTGGTGTGGAACGTCACTCCGGCGCTGCACACGCCGCTGATGAGCGTCACCAACGCCATCTCGTCGATCATCACCATCGGTGCGCTGCTGCAGATCGCGCCGCCCGTGACGGCGGGCCGTCCGGAGGAGTTGATCCGCTGGATCGCCGTGGTGGGTATCGCGTTGACCTCGATCAACATGTTCGGCGGCTTCGCGGTGACGCGGCGTATGCTGCTGATGTTCCAGAAGTAGGAGAGGACCGCAAATATGCCTGTAACACTCTCAACGGTCTCCTACATCGGAGCCACCATTCTCTTCATCCTTTCGCTCGGCGGCCTGTCCAATCCGGAAACCGCCAAGCGCGGCAACTGGTACGGCATCATCGGCATGGCGATCGCGGTGATCGCCACCATCTTCGGCAGCCGCATCATCAACGGGGTTGAAGCGCCGATCATCATGCCGCACGGCTACACTTGGATCGCCGGCGCCATGGCGGTGGGGGCCATCATCGGCCTCATCCTGGCCGCCAAGGTCCGCATGACCCAGATGCCGGAACTGGTGGCGATCATGCACAGCTTGGTGGGTCTTGCGGCCTGCACCATCGGCTTTGCCAGCTACATCGACACCTCGATTAAGTTCACGGGCGCCGAGCACGTCATCCACGAGTTGGAAATCTACATCGGCGTGTTCATCGGTGCCATCACCTTCACCGGATCGGTGATCGCCTTCGGCAAGCTGTCGGGCAAGATCGGCGGCAAGCCGGTGCTGCTGCCGCTGCGCCACTGGATCAACCTCCTGGGTCTCTTGGTCGTGATCTATTTCGGCTACAAGTTCGTTCAGGCGGCCGAGCTTCCCAACCAGCAGGCGGCGATTGCCGCGGGCATGATGCCCCTGATCATCATGACGGCGATCGCTCTGGCGTTCGGCGTCCATATGGTGATGGCGATCGGCGGCGCCGACATGCCGGTCGTGATCTCGATGCTGAACAGCTATTCGGGGTGGGCGGCTGCGGCCACCGGCTTCATGCTGTCCAACGACCTGTTGATCGTGGTCGGCGCTCTGGTCGGCTCCTCGGGTGCGATTCTGTCCTACATCATGTGCCGGGGCATGAACCGCAACTTCGTCTCGGTGATCGCCGGAGGCTTCGGCACCGGCGACGGCGCCAAGGCCAAGAAGGCCGATGGCGGCCCGCAGGGCGAGGTCAACCCGATCTCGGCCCAGGAGACGGCCGAGCTGCTCAAGGACTCCAAGAACGTCATCATCGTGCCGGGTTACGGCATGGCGGTGGCCCAGGCGCAGCATTCGGTCTACGAGATCACCAAGACCCTGCGCGACATGGGCGTCAACGTGCGCTTCGGCATCCACCCGGTGGCGGGCCGCATGCCTGGCCACATGAACGTGCTGTTGGCCGAAGCCAAGGTGCCTTACGACATCGTGCTGGAGATGGAAGAACTCAATGAGGACTTCCCCGATACCGATGTGGCGATGGTGATCGGCGCCAACGACATCGTCAATCCGGCGGCGCAGGAGGATCCCACCTCTCCGATCGCCGGCATGCCGGTGTTGGAAGTGTGGAAGGCCAAGACCTCCATCGTCATGAAGCGTTCGATGGCGTCGGGTTATGCCGGCATCGACAATCCGCTGTTCTACAAGGAGAACAACCGGATGCTGTTCGGCGACGCCAAGAAGATGCTGGACGAAGTGCTCTCCAATTTGAAGGGCTGAGCCTTCAACGCAAGGGCAACAAGAAACCCCGCCGGGAAACCGGCGGGGTTTTTGTTTGTGTGCTTGGTGCGCCGCTTACACGGCCCTTAGCGAAGCCGACCGCTAGTTCCGGAGGCCGAGTCCGGCG
>JBJKRM010000538.1:0-6600 GCA_046704685.1 Rhizomicrobium sp. | reverse complement strand
CATGTTGCGGCGCACCCCACAGTGGGTGAAACGGGGCGCCGCAATCCTGGCGCTGACGCCATTTTTGGGCGGCTGCCAGATGGCGCTGCTGGACCCCCAAGGCCCCATCGGCCAGGACGAGAAGTCGATCATCCTGCTCGCCACCGGGCTGATGCTGCTGGTGGTGGTCCCGGTGATCGTCATGACCTTCTGGTTCGCCTGGAGATACCGGGCATCGAACACCAAGGCGACCTACAACCCCGATTGGCATGAATCCCACCGCATCGAAGCCGTGGTGTGGGCGGTGCCGTGCCTGATCGTGCTGGCCCTGGGCGTGGTGGCGTGGACTTCGTCGCACGAGCTCGATCCCTGGCACCCGATCGCCTCCAAGGAGAAACCGGTCGAAGTCGACGTCGTGTCGCTCGACTGGAAGTGGCTCTTTATCTATCCGCAATACCATGTGGCGAGCGTCAACCAGCTCGCCATGCCGGTGGGCCGCCCGGTCCATTTCAAGCTGACCTCGGCGACGGTGATGAACTCCTTCTTCATCCCGCGGCTGGGCAGCCAGATCTACACCATGGCCGGCATGGAGACGCAACTCCATCTGTTGGCCAGCCATCCGGGCACCTTCCAGGGCATCGCGGCCAATTATTCGGGCGGTGGTTTCGCCGACATGCATTTCAAGACCCTGGCGATGAACGAGGCCGGCTTCATGGCCTGGATCGCCAAGGCGCGAAGCACGAAGGCGCGACTCGACACCGCCTCCTACCAGCGGCTGGCCGCACCGGGCACGCTGAAGGCGCCGAGGTACTACGGCTCCGTCGCGCCCACGCTGTTCCACAACATTCTCAACCGTTGCGTCGACACCACGCCCTGCATGGACGCCCGCCAGATGGCGATGCGCAAGACGTCCGGCCCGGCAACGGCGATGCCCCAGCACAAGAGCTGACCATGACTCCTGCCCCGGTAAGCCCGCTGTTCGGCAAGCTGACCCTCGAGGCGATCCCCTATCACGTGCCCATCATCATGGGCGCCGTCGCCTTCATGGCGCTGGGCGTGATCGGCGTGCTCGGCACCATCACCTATCTCAAGCGCTGGAAGTGGCTGTGGACGGAGTGGCTGACCACGGTCGACCACAAGCGCATCGGCGTGATGTACATTATCCTGGCGCTGGTCATGCTGCTGCGCGGCTTCACCGACGCGCTGATGATGCGCAGCCAGCAGGCGCTGGCCTCCACCGGCGGCGCCGGCTATCTGCCGCCGGAGCATTTCGACCAGGTGTTCACCGCCCACGGTGTCATCATGATCTTCTTCATGGCGATGCCGTTTGTCATCGGGCTGATGAACATCGTCATGCCGCTGCAGATCGGCGCCCGCGACGTCGCCTTCCCCTACCTCAATTCCGTCAGCTTCTGGCTGACCGCGGCAGGCGCCCTGCTGGTCAACCTCTCGCTTGCCATCGGCGAGTTCGCCCATACCGGCTGGCTGGCCTATCCGCCGCTGTCGGAGCTGCATTTCTCGCCCGGGGTCGGCGTCGACTATTACATCTGGGCGCTGCAGATATCGGGCCTCGGCACGCTGCTATCCGGCGTCAACCTGATCACCACCATCCTCAAGATGCGGGCGCCGGGCATGACGCTGATGCGCATGCCGGTGTTCACCTGGACCACGCTGTGCGCCAACATGCTGATCGTGGCGGCGTTCCCGATCCTCACCGGCACGCTCGCCATGCTCGGGCTCGACCGTTATCTCGGCATGCACTTCTTCACCAATGCCGATGGCGGCAACGCCATGATGTACGTCAACCTGATCTGGGCGTGGGGCCACCCCGAGGTCTACATCCTCATCCTGCCCTGCTTCGGCATCTATTCCGAAGTGGTGGCCACCTTCTCGGGCAAGCGGCTGTTCGGCTACACCTCGATGGTCTACGCCACCATCTGCATCACGGTGCTGTCCTTCATCGTCTGGCTGCACCACTTCTTCACCATGGGATCGGGCGCCGACGTCAACGCCTTTTTCGGCATCATGACGATGGTGATCTCGATCCCCACCGGCGTGAAGATCTTCAACTGGCTGTTCACCATGTACCACGGCCGCGTGCGCTTCGAGCTGCCGATGCTGTGGACCATGGGCTTCATCGTCACCTTCGTGATCGGCGGCATGACCGGCGTGTTGATGGCGGTGCCGCCCGCCGACTTCGTGCTGCACAACTCGCTGTTCCTGATCGCCCACTTCCACAACGCCATCATCGGCGGCGTGGTGTTCGGCTGCCTGGCGGGGCTGAACTACTGGTTCCCCAAGGCGTTCGGCTTCAAGCTCGACGCCCGTCTCGGCAAGGTGTCGTTCTGGCTGTGGCTGACCGGCTTCTACGTCGCCTTCATGCCGCTCTACGCCCTCGGGCTGATGGGCATGACGCGCCGCCTCGACCACCTCAACAACCCGGTGTGGCATGTCTATCTGGTGGTGGCGTTGTTCGGCGCCATCCTGATCTTCGGCGGCATCATCGCCCAGATCGCCCAGATCGTCGTCAGCATCATCAACCGCGAGACGCTGAAGGACACCACCGGCGATCCCTGGAACGGGCGCACGCTGGAATGGGCCACCGCCTCGCCGCCGCCGTTCTACAATTTCGCCCGCATCCCGCAGATCGACGGCATCGACGCCTTCTGGGCGATGAAACAGCGCAGCCGCATCACCGGGCCGCTGCCATCCTATCAGCGCATCCACATGCCGCGGAAGACCGGCACCGGCTTCATCCTGGGCGGCCTGAGCGTCGCCTTGGGCTTCGCGCTGGTGTGGCACATCTGGTGGCTGGTGGCGCTCAGCTTCGTCTCGATGATCGCGCTGGCCATCCTGCACAGCTTCGACGAGCACCGCGACTACTACGTGCCGCCCGGCGAGGTCGCCAGCATCGAGACCAGCTATTTCGAACAACTAAAAGCGGAGAACCAGAATGACCGTTCATCCCTCGCCGCTTGAGGCGCAATACGCCCTCGACGCCACCGGTCACGAAATCCACGACACCGCGCACGCCTCCACGCCGGCGCCGCTCGGTTTCTGGATCTACCTGATGAGCGACTGCATTCTGTTCGCCTCGATCTTCGCCAGCTTCGCGGTGCTACGCGGCAATTTCGCGGGCGGCCCCACCGGGCTCGAGATCTTCAACCTGCCCTATGTCGCGGTGGAAACGGCCTGCCTTCTGATCTCCAGCCTCACTTACGGCCTCGCCATGATCGCCGTGGAACGGAGCGACCGCCGCCAGGTCTTCGTCTGGCTGGGCGTGACGTTCTTCCTGGGTCTGTGCTTCCTCGGCATGGAAATCCACGAGTTCAGTGATCTGGTGGCGCACGGCGCCGGCCCCGGCCGCTCCGCCTTCCTCTCCGCCTTCTTCACCCTGGTGGGCACCCACGGACTGCACGTCACGGCTGGCCTGATCTGGATGGGGGTAATGATCGCCCATCTGTGGCGCCGCGGCCTCAGCGCCGGCAACCGCACCGGACTGCTTTGCCTCAGCCTGTTCTGGCACTTCCTCGACATCATCTGGATCGGCGTCTTCACCATCGTCTATCTGATGGGAGTGGCGTGATGAGCGGCGAACCCAACACGGCAGTGAACCTGAACCACGCCGCGCCCCATGACGGGGCCGGTCACGGCACCGTCCGCTCCTATCTCACCGGTTTTGCCCTCTCAGTGGTCCTGACGGCGATCCCGTTCGCCTTGGTGATGACCCATGCCCTGCCGACCGCCAGCCTGGTGCCGGCGATCATCGGCGTCGGGCTGGTGCAGATCGTGGTGCACCTCGTCTACTTCCTGCACATGAACCGGTCGTCGAGCCAGATCTGGAACAACGCGGCCTTCGTCTTCACGCTGATCATTCTCGGCATTCTGGTGGTGGGCTCGCTCTGGGTGATGTACCACCTCAACGTCAACATGATGCCCGGGATGATGCCGGCCCAATAAGCGGTCCCAGCGCAGAACTGATGGCATTGTAATATTCGTTGGCATATGCTACAGCATATGCCATGAACGAATGGCGTTCCGTGAAGCTTTTCCGCAATGGCCGTAATCAGGCGGTGCGCATCCCGCGCGAGTTCGAATTGCCGGGTGAAGATGCCCTCATGCGCAAGGAAGGCGATACCATCATCATCGAACCAGCGAAGAGTAAGAGCTCGCTGAAAGAATGGCTCGCAACTTTGGACCCGATCGACGAAGCGTGGCCTGAGATCGAAGATCTCCCGGCCGATCCGGTCGATCTCTGATGTATCTGCTGGATACCAACATCGTATCGGAGGTGTTGCGCAATCCGCAGGGCAAGGCTGCAGCAAGGTTGCAGAAGGTGCCGGACGAAGAACTGGCTGTCTGCATCGTTGCGGCCTGCGAACTGCGCTTCGGCGCTTACAAGCGGAAATCGACCGCGCTTTACGAATTGATCGAGGGTTTCCTGAGCCGAACCGCCGTACTGCCGTTCGACACACCAGCCGATCACAGCTATGCACGATTGCGATCGGAGCTGGAGGCGGCAGGGAACCCGATTGGCGCCAACGACATGTTGATGGCCGCCCATGCCCTTGCTCTCAACGCCACACTGGTTACCGACAACGAACGCGAATTCTCGCGTATCCAAGGGCTGAAGATCGAGAATTGGCTACGCTGATCCGGGCTCGATCAAATCCCAGCCCGCCGGCGGACCAAGCGCCGGCCTCGTCATGGTCGCCGCCCAGAAACGTGAAACGGGCGTTTTCGTCACCTCCCTCCCGCGTTAACAGAATATTCCGAGCAGCCGGACTAAGCTTCGGAAAGCGTTAGTGTTACAGGTCTGAAGCGGGGGTTTTGTGCGGCGGGCTATCCATCGCATATCGCTGGTGTTCGATCAGGTCAGGCAAGCGCCCCTGCTGCTGGTGCTGCTGCTCTCCATGGCCGTCCTGCTGGTCGACTGCGGCGCCATGGAATTGAGCAGAGAGACGGGGCGCATCGCCGCGATCTGGCTTGCCAACGGCATTCTCGTCACCGTGCTGCTGCGCCTGCCGGTGCGGTCCTGGTGGTACCTGCTGGTGCCGGTCTTTCTGGCCAATGTGGCGGCCAACATGCTTTGCGGCGACGCGTGGACCACCGCCACGGCGCTGTCGCTCGCCAATGCCGTCGAGACGCTGATCGTCGCCTGGCCGCTTCGTTTCTTCAAACTGGACCGCGACATCCGCTCGGTCCGGTCCGTTGTCGTCTTCCTGTTTCTCGCTCTGGGTCCGGCCACGGCCGCCTCGTCTCTGATCGCGGCATTCACGCTGTCGCTGGTCCAATCTGCCGATTTCGCAACCACGGCGTTTCACTGGTATTGCGCCGACGCGGTCGGACTCGTCCTGATGGTGCCGATCGGCACGCATATGCGGCTCAGGGAATTCCAGGCCGTGTTCAAGCCGGGCAGACGGCTGCTGACGCTCGCTTGTCTGGCCGTGATCCCGGCGCTGCTCGGTTTGACCGTCGTCATTCCCGGCCTGCCGATTGCCCTCATCATCGTTCCGGTCATTCTCGTCCTCAGCTTCCTGCGCGGCTATGCCGGAGCCGTGCTGGGCATGACGGTGACCGGCATCGTGATGATGGCGGGATTGAAGCTGCACGCTCCCACACTGGCGGACCGGTTCCTGTCGCTGCGCGATCTGATCGTCTATCTCCAGCTATTCCTGATTCTCTTGAACATCACGGCGCTCAGCGTATCGGCCCAATTGCGCAAGCGCGAAGTGCTGGAGCGGCAGCTGCGCTCTGCGATGCGCCGCGCCTTGGCGGCCCATGACGAGGCGCAAGCCGCGCGCCAGGCGGCGGATTTCGCCAACCGGGCAAAGTCCCAGTTCCTCGCCAATATGAGCCACGAACTGCGCACGCCGCTCAACGCCATCCTGGGATTTGCCGACATCATGCGCAACGACGCCATGCCGAAAGTGTTCGAAGCCAAGCGCGCCGAATATGCCGGCAGCATCTATCAAGCCGGATCGCACCTGCTCAACCTGGTCAACGACATCCTGGACATTTCCAAGATCGAGGCCGGGCGCCGCGAGCTGGACCTGGAGTGCTTGGACCTGCACGAACCGCTGCGCGAGGCCGTGGAGTTGATCCAGGAACTCAGCACGGAGAAGAACATCACCTTGGCCGTCGAACTGCCGGAGCGCGCCATTGCGTGGACGGCCGACCGCCGCGCCGTGAAACAGATCGCCCTCAACCTCTTGTCCAACGCCGTGAAGTTCACCCCGCAAGGCGGCGAGGTGCGCCTGTCGCTCGAATACAGGCCTGCGGATCTCAAGCTGACGGTTTGCGACAACGGCATCGGCATTCCCGCCGCAGCCATTCCGCGGCTGGGCAATCCCTTCGAGCAAGTCCGTCCCGGCGTGGCGCGAAGCCATCAAGGGACGGGATTGGGACTGGCGCTGGTCAAGGCGCTGGCGCGCCTGCATGGCGGCACGGTGACCATCGACAGCACCGAGCACATCGGGACCACCGTCTCGGTGTTCCTGCCCGCCTCCGAGGATGGCGAGGCCGCGGCCGATGATATCCAGGCCACCGCCGGCTCCGAATTGGCAGTCAGTCTTGCGAGTTAGCATCCTGATTTTGGAGTGCCTCCGCGAACTTGACGGC
>JBJKRM010000537.1:0-3722 GCA_046704685.1 Rhizomicrobium sp. | reverse complement strand
CAGGGGTATGCCGCCGCTGCCGCCTCCTGCCCACCAACCCAGACATCGGGGAGGCTTGGGGCGCCAGATGTGGCTCAGCCGGGTGTTCACGCGTTCGGTTTTCGCGCGCCTGCGAACCAAATACCCGCAGGCCTCCGCGAAGTCCGGTGGCCCGGTGAAAGCGCAGCGGCACGCATGTCACAGAACGCCGGGTGCGGGACGCTGCGAAGCGGTCCATACCATCAGGCTCAGGTCACAAGCCTGGGCGACAATACCAGTGCGCACGCCGTCAGCGGCGTCCCGCACCGCCCCTCGCCAAGAGGGGGCCTGCGTCATCCTCCGTGCCCAATGATGCGGAGTGCTTAAGTGCGCGCAAAGCCCGCCACGAAACATCGGCGCACAGCGGAGCCACCCAGAATTCGCCCTTGCATTTTCTTTGCCTCACAATATACTTGGCAGTACAAAGTTCACGGCACGCGGAGGGAAACGATGCGCGACGTCGACAAGGCCTTGGCCGACATCCTCGAAATCCGGGCGCAGATCGCTTCGCGCACCGCGTTCCGCGGCTACGGGCCGGTTGCCATCGCCGTCACCGGCCTGCTCGGCTTCACCATGGCGCTGGCGCAGGACACATTGCCGATCGCCCGCACGCCGTTCCTCTACTGCGCCGAGTGGATGGCGACGGCCGCGCTCTGCGCCCTGGTGGTGCGCCTGGAGATGCAGGGCCGCACCCGGCGGCTGCATTCCAGCCTCGCCGACGCCATGATCAACCAGGCGATCGAGCACTTCCTGCCCGCCACTGCCGCCAGCATCTTCCTGCCGGTCCTGCTGCTGCAGTTCGCGCCGCAAAATGTGTGGATGATGCCGGGACTGTGGCAGCTGTTCGTCAGCCTCGGCATCTTTGCCTCCCTGCCCAACTTGCCGCGGCCCATGATGCTGGCCGGGGGATTCTATTTCGTCAGCGGCTTTGCATCCCTGTTATGGGCCAGCGAGGCTCTCGCGCTGTCGCCCTGGCTGATGGGGGTGCCGTTCCTGATCGGCCAGTCGCTGATGGCCGGCATCCTTTATTTCACCGCCGGAGGGTTCGATGGCGAAGACTGAAGCCCCCTATGCCTTCGAAGGTCTCGATCGCGTAATGCACGAGAAGGCGCGGCTCGGCGTGCTCTCCTCCCTGGTCGCCCATCCCAAGGGTCTGGCGTTCGGCGATCTCAAGCAATTGTGCGGTTTGACCGACGGCAATCTCAGCCGCCATCTGCAGGTGCTGCAGGAGGCCGGACTGGTGGAAATCAGCAAGAGCTTCGAGAACAACCGGCCGCAGACCACCATCAAGATGACCCGCAGCGGCCGCAAACGCTTCCTGGAGTATCTCGCTGTGCTGGAACAGGTGGTGCGCGATGCCGCCAAGACCGCAGGCGAGGATTTCGGCACCGCCCGCCTGAAGATGCAGATCCCCTGACCCCGCCCGCCCCACGCCGCGTCTGTTTTTGGAAGGAAACTTTGCAATGCCAAGTTCTCATGATAGCAAACTTCATGTCGCGATCATCATGGATGGCAATGGCCGCTGGGCCCGGTGCCGCGGCCTGACGCGCACCCAAGGCCATGAAGCCGGCATCGAAGCCTTGCGCCGCGTGGTGCGCGCCGCGCCGGATCTCGATGTGGAGACGCTGACGGTGCACGCCTTCTCCAGCGACAATTGGAAACGGCCGGAAGCCGAAGTGGCGGCGCTGATGGATCTGTTCCGGCACTATCTCGACAGCGAGACCGAAGACCTGGTGCGCGACGGCGTGCGGCTGTCCTTCATCGGGCGGCGCGACCGCCTGCCGGCCGGTCTCATCAGCGAGATCGAACGCTCCGAGGCCGCCACCGAATGGGGCGATGCGCTGCACTTGCGCGTCGCGGTCGACTATTCGGCGCGCGATGCCATCCTGCAGGCGGCGCATGACGCGGCGCGCCTGCCGGAGCTGACGCGGGACTCGTTTGCGTCTCTGCTATCGCAGCAAGCACCCGACGTCGATCTCCTCATCCGCACCAGCGGCGAGCAGCGGCTGTCGGATTTCCTGCTCTGGGAATGCGCTTATGCCGAGTTCTACTTCACCGAGACGCTGTGGCCCGATTTCGACGGCGATGAGCTGAAGCAGGCGATCAGCGCCTTCCACAAGCGCGAACGACGGTATGGAGCGCTTTCGGATACGGCACCATCCCTGAACGGCCACGCGACAGCGATCTAGCGCTGGCATGCGCAAATACGGAGTTCTTCGTATCTTCCGAAAAATAATGTCATCCCCGGCCGAAAGCCCGAGCAACGCGAAGGGCGCGAGGGGAAGGTGACGACGATCGCATTTTGACTCGCGCAATGTCCCCGCTTAACCCTTCGCTTCTTCCAGCTTGGCCTCGACGCTTTCGATGGTCTTCTTCTGGCGCTTGGGCCGCGCCGGCTGGCGCAGGAAGCTGATGATCAACAACACCACCGTGAAACCAAGCAGCGTCCGGAAGGCGAAGACGAAGTGGGTGAGCAGCGGGTTCTTCAAGTTGTTGGTGATCGATGCGAGCTGGATGCCGTAGATCTGCGGCGCATTGAGCACCACGGCGGCCAGCGCCTGGTCGGCGGTGAACAGCATGATCTGCCGGCCGCGGACCGCCTTGTTCGGAACCGCCACGCCCACCGTGGTGACCGAGAGCTTCGCATCGGCCGCGACGGCATAGGTCGTGTTCGACCGGACGAACATCTTCCCGTCGGGAACGGCGCGCGTGAAGGTGAAAAGCACCGCGAAGAACGCCAACGCCAGGAAGATCGCACCAACAAACAGGATCGCCCGGCCGACGAACACCTGGTAGTGCGTGTTCACCGCGTCCTCGCGCAGCGAAACGAAGATCGCTTCCTTGGTCTCTTCCGACACACCACCGCGGTCGACCAGATGCTTGGTGAGGCGGCGCTCGTCGACCGGCGCGCGTTCCAGCATCGCCGGCAGCATCAGGGCCAGCCCGGCGATGAAAACCGTGAGGGCGTCGACCAAGAGCACCAGTGCGAAGAACACCCAATAGCCGGAGGAATCCGTGCCGCTGGTGAAGTTGCCCGGCAGCACATGCGACAGCCAGGGATGGGCGCTGGTCATGCTGGTGACCAGGGTCAGGAACATGACGAGGTTGATGACGACGAAAATCAACAACAACCTGATGCCGGTAAACCGCTTCGGCATGAATTCACCCCCAACGACGCCCTCGCGGGATGATACACGAAAGCCCGGGTGGCGTTAACCGGGCTGACCGGCGAAACTGGGGCCGGCTTGCGAAGCTTCCTCAACTGGACGCCGCACCGGCCGCCGCAAACTCAGCAGGATCAACACCAGAATGAGTCCGAACAACAGACGAAACGCGAACACGAAGTGAGAAAACAGATGGTTGCGTGGATTGCTGGTGAGCTCGCCGATGTGCCAGCCATAGACCTCTGGAGCGCCGAACAGCGCGGCGCGGGTCATCTGATCCAGCGTGAACTTCTGGATGGCGTGCAGGCGGACGGTTGCGTCGCGCACGGCGCGCGTGCCGGGCGGGCAGCCGGCGCTCTCGTCCACGCACCGCATCACGAACATGCGGCTCTCCGGCATGGCGCGCGTGAAACTGAGCGTGACGGAGCTGAACGCCAGCACCAGGAACAGCCCTCCGACGATCAGGATCGAGCGGCCGACGAACATCTGGTAGCGCGCCACCATCATGTCCTGGTCCGCCTTGCCGAGCATGCGTGCGCG
>JBJKRM010000536.1:0-10666 GCA_046704685.1 Rhizomicrobium sp. | reverse complement strand
GCGCACCACCGCCTTGGAGCCGCGCTTTCTGGCCTCTGCCGGATCCTCCACCTGTTCGCAGATGGCGACCCGGAATCCCTTGCGGATCAGTCTTTCCAGGTATTGTTCGGCGGTGTGCACCGGCACGCCGCACATCGGGATGTCCTCGCCCAGATGCTTGCCGCGCTTGGTCAGGGCGATATCCAGGGCTTCGGCTGCCTTCGCGGCATCCTCGAAAAACAGCTCGTAGAAGTCGCCCATCCGATAAAACAGAAGATAATCGGCGTGGGCCGCCTTGATTTCGAGATATTGCGCCATCACGGGCGTGGCGCCTTGGAGGACAGTCTCTCCGCTCATGCGGTCAACCTAGCAGAATGCGGCGCATGGTTGCGTTGCGCCTGTGGCACGTACAAAGGCCCGTCAACCTGATATTCTGTGGAAAAGCTCCCGGTTGGATTTGGATTAGCACCATGGAACAGACGAACCGTCCCTCCTTCACGGAGGAAGAAGCCCTCGCCTTTCACGCCCAGCCAAAGCCGGGCAAGATCGCCATCGCCCCGACCAAGCCGATGGCCTCCCAGAGGGACCTGAGCCTCGCCTATTCGCCAGGCGTGGCCGTTCCGGTGCGCGCCATCGCCGCCCAGCCGGAGACCGTCTACGACTACACGGCCAAGGGCAATGTCGTGGCGGTGATCACCAACGGCACCGCCATCCTCGGACTCGGCGACCTCGGGGCGCTGGCCTCCAAGCCGGTGATGGAAGGCAAGGCCGTCCTCTTCAAGCGCTTCGCCGATGTGGATGCCATCGATATCGAGGTCGACACCCAGGACGTCGATGCCTTCGTCAACAGCGTGCGCTATCTCGGTCCCAGCTTCGGCGGCATCAACCTGGAGGACATCAAGGCGCCCGAATGCTTCATGATCGAAGAGCGCCTCAAGGAGCTGATGGACATCCCGGTGTTCCATGACGACCAGCACGGCACCGCGATCATCTGCGCCGCCGGCGTGATCAACGCCCTGCAGCTCACCGGCCGCAAGATCTCCGACATCAAGGTGGTGGTGAACGGCGCCGGCGCCGCCGGCATCGCCTGCCTGGAGCTCTTGAAGACCATGGGCCTGCCCAATGCCAATGCGGTGCTGTGCGATTCCAAGGGCGTGGTCTATCGCGGCCGCTCTGCCGGCATGAACCAATGGAAGAGCGCCCACGCCGTCGAGACGCGCGACCGCAGCCTGGAAGACGCCATCAAGGGCTGCGATGTGTTCCTCGGCCTGTCGGTCAAGGGCGCAGTGACGCCGGCGATGGTCAAGACCATGGCCAAGGCGCCGATCATCTTCGCCATGGCCAATCCCGATCCCGAGATCACGCCGGAAGAGGTCAAGACCGTGCGCTCCGATGCCATCGTGGCGACCGGACGCAGCGACTATCCCAACCAGGTCAACAACGTCCTCGGCTTTCCCTATATCTTCCGCGGCGCGCTCGACGTGCGGGCGCGCGAGATCAATCTCGCCATGAAGGTGGCCGCCGCCGAAGCGCTGGCCGCGCTGGCGCGCGAAGACGTGCCCGATGAGGTGGCGACGGCTTATCGCGGCACGCGTCCCAGCTATGGCGCCGAATACATCATCCCCGTGCCGTTCGATCCCAGATTGATCAGCCGGGTGTCGGCGGCTGTGGCCGAAGCGGCAATCAGGAGCGGCGTGGCGCGGCGCGGCATCGCCGACCTGGACAATTATCGCCACGAATTGTCGGCGCGGCTCGACCCGTCGGCCAATCTGTTCCATCAGCTCACCGCCACGGTGCGCGCCCACCCCAAGCGGGTGGTGTTCGCCGAAGGCGAGGAACCCTGCGTGGTGCGCGCCGCCGCCGCCTTCCAGCAAGCCGGCCTGGGCCAAGCCATCCTGGTGGGACGGCGCGAGGTGGTGAAGAACACCATCAAGAGCGTCGGCCTGGAAGGCATCGTTGATCTGGAGATCCGCGTGCCGCATTCGGCGGCCGAGGCCGCGCCTTATATCGAGGCGCTGTACAAGCGGCTGCAGCGGCGCGGCGCGTTGTATCGCGACTGCGTGCGCATGGTGACCAACGACCGCAACGTCTACGCCGCTTCGTTGTTATCGGCCGGCGAGGCCGACGCCATGGTGACCGGCGTCACCCGCGCCTATAGTTCGGTGCTCAACGACGTGCGGCAGGTGCTGGATTCGCCGCCGGGCCAGAGGCCGATGGGCGTCCTGGTGATCTTCGCCAAGGGCCGTGTGGTGTTCGCCGCCGATACCAGCGTGCACGAACATCCCACGTCGGAGCAGCTTGCCGACATCGCCATGCAGGCCGCCAAGGTGGCGCGGCAGTTCGGCTACACGCCGCGGGTGGCGCTTCTGGCGTCTTCCACGTTCGGTTATCCGCGCAGCGAGCGCTCCGAACGTATCGTGGAAACCGTCCACATCCTCGACCGCCGTCAGGTGGATTTCGAATATGACGGCGAGATGGCCGTCGACGTGGCGCTGGATCGCGAGCGGATGTCGCTCTATCCCTTCTGCCGTCTCACCGATACCGCCAATGTGCTGGTGATGCCGGCAGTGCATTCGGCGCAGATCGCCACCAAGCTGTTGCGCGAGGTCGGCGGCGTCTCGATGCTGGGACCGTTCCTGGTGGGGCTGGAGGAATCGGTGCAGATCGTCCCGCTGGGCGCCAAGATGACCGAGATCTACAACGCTGCGCTGGTGGCGGCGTTGTAACTTGTTTTCTCGGACTCAATGCATGCGCGCAGATAGTTGCACGCGGAATAAACATCTGGTCTCCGCGTGAGAATCCTTGGGCGGCGGAGCAATCCCATCCATGACGAACAAGGGATAATGGGTTAGCTTTCAAGTAATACCAAACACACGGATGCACGCTATGACCACCTTCATCGATACCCTCTGGGATCGCGACATCGTCCCGACCCTTTCCGACTACATCCGCATCCCCAACAAGTCGCCAATGTTCGATGCCGATTGGGAGAAGCACGGCTACATGATGAAAGCCGTCGAGATGTTCGAGAAATGGGCCAAGAAGCATCTCGCCAAGGTCAAGGGCGCAAGGATCGAAGTGGTCAAGCCCAAGGGCCGCACGCCGCTGATCCTCATCGAGGTGCCGGGCACCGCGCCGGGAACCGTGCTGCTGTACGGCCATCTCGACAAGCAACCGGAGATGAAGGGCTGGTCGGACGGCTTCGGGCCGTGGACGCCGGTGATCAAGGACGGCAAGCTCTACGGCCGCGGCGGCGCCGACGACGGCTATGCGATGTTCGCCGCCATCTCGGCCATCCTGTCGCTGCAGGAAAGCCGCACGCCGCATGCGCGTTGCGTCATCACGATCGAAGCGGGCGAAGAGTCCGGCTCGCCCGATCTCGAATTCTATATCAACACCCTGGCCGAACGGATCGGTCAGGTCGATCTCGTCGTCTGCCTGGATTCCGGCTGCGGCAATTACAGCCAGCTGTGGCTCACCACCTCGCTGCGCGGCATCGCCGCGGGCAAGCTTTCCATTCGCGTGCTCACCGAAGGCGTGCATTCGGGCGATGCCAGCGGCATCGTGCCGTCCTCCTTCCGCATCCTGCGCCAGTTGTTGTCGCGCATCGAAGACGAAGCCACCGGCACCATGAAGCTGGAGGAATTGTTCGTCGGCGTTCCGCCGGACCGCTTGCAGCAAGCCGAAGCCGCCGCCCAAGAGCTCGGCGATGAGGCCTACAACCGTCTGCCGTTCGCGGTAAAGACGCGGCCGATGGCCGAACGCCCTCAGGACATGATCATCAACCGCACTTGGAAGCCGCAGCTGTCAGTCATCGCCATGGACGGCTATCCGGAACCGGAAGCCGCCGGCAACGTGCTGCTGCCCTTCACCATTGCCAAGCTCTCCGTTCGCTTGCCGCCCACCTGCGATGCGGCGCAGGCCGTGGGCGCCTTGAAGCGGGTGCTGGAATCCGATCCGCCCTATGAAGCGCAGGTGAAGTTCGAGACCGAAGCGGGACAATCCGGCTGGAACGCACCGAGCCTGTCGCCCTGGCTGGACGCCGCGGTGGCGCAGGCCTCGCAGGAGCATTTCGGAAAAGCCCCGGCCTTCATGGGCGAAGGCGGCTCGATCCCCTTCATGGCCATGCTGGGCGAGAAGTTCCCGGGCACCCAGTTCGTCGTTACCGGCGTGCTCGGCCCCGCGTCGAATGCCCACGGCCCCAACGAATTCCTGCACATCGGGGTGGCCAAGAAGGTCTCGGCGTGCATCGCCGATATCCTGGCGGCCCACGCCAAGCGGTGACCGGAGCCGGCCCCATCTTCGGAACGAGAGGCAGGTGACATGACGACCGCCACGACCAGACGGGCCGTCCCGCTTTCTCTTGCCGTCCGGCGTCCTGGTTGCCATGGTCGCGGCCGCAAAGGGGGGTGACGATGCGCATTCCGGCGAGGCCGCTGGACGGTCTAAGTGTATTGATTCTATTGCTTTTTATTGCATTCACCGTGGCCGTTGGCTTGGCCGGCGGGCAGGTGACGGTGCCCAACATCGCCAGCTGGTATGTCCATCTTGCCAAGCCGTCCTTCACCCCTCCCGACGGCATCTTTATGCCGGTTTGGACGACACTTTATGTCCTGATGGCGATCGCAGCTTGGCAGGTGTGGCGCAAGACCGGTTTCCGCAGCTCGCCGCTGGGGCTCTGGCTGATCCAATTGGGGCTGAATTTTGCTTGGAGTTTCATATTCTTCGGGGCACACGCCCTATTGGCCGCCTGGCTCGAAATGATTGTCCTGTGGCTGTTTATCGCGGCCACTTTGGCCGGGTTTTGGCGGGTTGACCGGCTGGCAGGGCTGCTGCTGGTGCCTTATCTGGCCTGGGTAAGTTTCGCGGGAGTGTTGAATTTCACAATCTGGCGTCTCAACGGTTGAGGACGGAGAGCTTAACCCTTTCCAACTTCTCGGCCCAGCCGGAGCAATTACACCCTGGCAATTGGCCTTACGGTCTTGCGAGACCAAAACCCCATTCCTATATACCCGTCATCAGCGGTGGGGGCCCGTGAAAGGCCCTCGGCCGCCGTTTCTGTGGGGCGGGCGCTTTCAGGCGCTCCTTGGAGGCCCAAGACCCGCTGCTTGTAAGGAAGGAAAAGAGAGCTATGGCAAAAGTGATCGGCATCGACCTCGGCACGACCAATTCGTGCGTCGCGGTCATGGAGGGTTCAGCCCCCAAGGTCATCGAGAATTCCGAAGGCGCGCGCACCACGCCTTCGATCGTCGCCTTCACCAATGACGGCGAACGCCTGATCGGCCAGCCCGCCAAGCGGCAGGCCGTCACCAATCCCGAACATACCTATTTCGCGATCAAGCGTCTGATCGGACGGCGCTTCGACGATCCCATGACCCAGAAAGACATGGGCATGGTGCCCTACAAGATCGTCAAGGCCGACAACGGCGACGCCTGGATCGCCGGCCGCGACTCCAAGAAGTACGCGCCCTCGGAAGTCTCCGGCTTCATCCTGCAAAAGATGAAGGAAACCGCCGAGGCCCATCTCGGCGAGAAGGTCACCCAGGCGGTGATCACCGTACCGGCCTACTTCAACGATGCCCAGCGCCAGGCCACCAAGGACGCCGGCAAGTTCGCCGGCCTCGAAGTCCTGCGCATCATCACCGAGCCGACCCCGGCCGCCCTGGCGTACGGTCTGGACAAGAAGAACAACGGCACCATCGCGGTCTACGACCTCGGCGGCGGCACCTTCGATATCTCGGTTTTGGAAATCGGCGACGGCGTCTTCGAGGTGAAGTCCACCAACGGCGACACCTTCCTCGGCGGTGAGGACTTCGACCAGCGCATCGTCAATTACCTGGCCGACGAGTTCAAGAAAGAGAACGGCATCGACTTGCGCGCCGACCGCCTCGCCCTGCAGCGCCTCAAGGACGCCGCCGAAAAAGCGAAGATCGAGCTGTCGAGTGCGATGCAGACCGAAGTGAACCTGCCGTTCATCACGGCCGACGCCTCGGGCCCCAAGCACCTCACCATCAAGATCACCCGCGCCAAGCTGGAAGCCTTGGTCGACGACCTCATCCAGAAGACGGTCGGGCCGGTGCGCCAGGCGCTCAAGGATGCCGGCGTTTCCGCCAACCAGATCGACGAGGTCATCCTGGTCGGCGGCATGACGCGCATGCCCAAGGTGCAGGAAGCCGTCAAGCAGGTGTTCGGCAAGGAGCCGCACAAGGGCGTCAACCCGGATGAAGTGGTGGCCATCGGCGCCGCCATCCAGGCCGGAGTCTTGAAGGGCGAAGTCAAGGACGTCCTGTTGCTCGACGTCACGCCGCTGTCGCTCGGCATCGAGACTCTCGGCGGCGTCTTCACCCGCCTGATCGACCGCAACACCACCATCCCGACCAAGAAGAGCCAGGTGTTCTCCACCGCCGAGGACAATCAGACGGCGGTCACCATCCGGGTCTTCCAGGGCGAGCGCGAGATGGCGCAGGACAACAAGCTGCTCGGTCAGTTCGATCTGATGGGCATTCCGCCGGCGCCGCGTGGCGTGCCGCAGGTGGAAGTCACCTTCGATATCGACGCCAACGGCATCGTCTCGGTGACGGCCAGGGACAAGGCCACCAACAAGGAACAGCAGATCCGCATCCAGGCATCCGGCGGACTTTCCGACACCGACATCAAGAAGAAGGTGCAGGAAGCCGAGGCGCACGCCGCCGAGGACAAGAGCCGCAAGGCGCTGGCCGAAGCCAAGAACCAGGCCGATGCGCTGGTCCACAGCACCGAGAAGGCGCTTTCGGAGCACGGCAGCGCGATCTCGGACACCGAGAAGGGCGCCATCGAGGACGCCATGGCCGCGGTCAAGGAAGCCGTGAAGACCGACAATGTCGAAGACATCCAGCAGAAGACGCAGGCCCTGGCGCAGGCGTCGATGAAGCTGGGCGAGGCGATGTACAAGGCGCAGCAGGCACAAGGCGCGCCCGGCGAGCCGGGAGCCGATGGCGCCGACAAGCCGAAGGACGACAATGTCGTCGATGCGGAGTTTTCCTAAGTCGACGATTCCAAGAAGAACCAGTAGATGTGTCTTCTCCGCCGCCCCTTGAAGGGGCGGCGGAACGGTTTTGTGCGTAAAGGCTCATGAGCAAGCGCTGCTACTACGACATTTTAGGCTGCCGGAAGGGAGCGCCGATCTCCGAGATCAAGACGGCGTACCGCAAGCTGGCCATGGAACTCCACCCGGACCGCAACCCGGGCGACAAGGCTAGTGAGGCCAAGTTCAAGGAAGTGAACGAGGCCTACGACATCCTGAAAGACGACCAGAAGCGCGCCGCTTATGACCGCTTCGGCCATGCCGCTTTCGAGCAGGGCATGGGCAACGGCCATCATGGCACAGGCAGCCCGTTCGACTTCGCGGGCTCTTTCGCCGATGTGTTCGAAGACATCTTCGGCGACATGATGGGCGGCGGCCGCGGCCGGCGGCAGAACCGCGGCGGCGACCTGCGCTACAATCTGCAGATCAGCCTGGAAGAAGCCTTCAAAGGCAGCCGGGCCGAGATCAAAGTGCCCACCGCGGTGGCCTGCGAGGCCTGCAAGGGCTCGGGCGCCGAGCCCGGCACCAGCGCCGAGACCTGCCCCACCTGCAGCGGCCACGGCAAGGTGCGCGCCTCCCAAGGCTTCTTCACCATCGAGCGCACCTGTCCGCAATGCCAGGGGCGAGGCCGCATCGTTCGCAAACCGTGCAAGTCCTGTGGCGGCTCCGGCCATGTGCAGAAGGAACGCACGCTGGTGGTGGATATCCCGCCCGGCGTCGAGGAAGGCACCCGCATCCGCCTCACCGGCGAAGGCCAGGCCGGATTCAACGGCGGGCCCAACGGCGATCTTTATGTCTTCCTGTCGGTCGCCCAGCACCCGATCTTCCAGCGCGACGCCCATGATCTTTATTGCCGCGTGCCGGTGTCATTCACCACCGCCGCGCTCGGCGGCAGCGTGGACGTGCCGACCCTCGACGGCGGCAAGAGTCCGGTGAAGATTCCCGAAGGCACCCAGACCGGACGCCAGTTCCGCTTGCGCGGCAAGGGCATGCCGGTGTTGCGCGGCGCCGGGCTGTCGGGCGATCTGTTTGTGGAAATCTTCGTCGAAACCCCGGTCAAGCTGTCGAAAGCGCAAAAGGAATTGCTGCGCAACTTCGAGTCGGCGGGCGAACAAGGCTGTCAGCCCGAATGCGAAGGCTTGTTCACCAAAGTGAAGGCCTTCTGGGACGCCTCCACCACCAAGCACTGAATCCTTTCTGCCCCCGCGAGCGAAAGCCGGAGCGCGAAGCATTTCGGCGTGCGAAGCGGGGGGAGACCGTCCTACCCCGCCGCCTGGGCGATGTGTTCCGCGGCGCGGATCACGCGCTCGTCGACATAAGGCATGTACTTCTTGAAATTGTCGCGGAACATGCTGGCGAGCTTCTTGGCCTGCGCGTCATAGGCGTCCTTGTCGGCCCAGGTCTCACGCGGATTGAGGAGCACCGTGTCGACGTCCGACACCGCCACCGGGATACGGAAGCCGAAGATCGAATCGTGGCGCCACTGGCTGACCGCCAGCGAACCATCCAAAGCGGCATGCAGCAACGCGCGTGTCACCTTGATTGGCATGCGCCGGCCGTCACCCGAGGCCGGTCCGCCGCTCCAGCCGGTATTGACCAGCCAGCAGTCGCAATCGTGCTCGTCGATCAGATCGCGCAGCAGGTTGCCGTAGACGGACGGATGCAGCGGCATGAACGGCGCGCCGAAACAGGTGGAGAAGGTCGGCGCCGGCTCCTTGCCGAGGCCCTTCTCGGTGCCGGCCAGCCGCGAGGTGAAGCCGGAGAGGAAGTGGTACATCGCCTGGCTGGGCGTTAGCTTGGCGATCGGCGGCAACACGCCGAAGGCATCGGCCGTCAGCATGATGACATTGGCGGGATGATCGGCGCGGCCCGTCGCGCTGGCATGCGGGATGTAGTCGATGGGATAGGCCGCCCGCGTGTTCTCGGTATAGCGGTCGTCGTCGAGATCGATCAGGCCGGTCTCGGGATCGCACACCACGTTCTCGAGGATGGTGCCGAAGCGTTCGGTGGTGGCGTAGATCTCGGGCTCGGCATCGAGATAAACTAGGATCAGCTTGGGTTTGCAGCGGCCTTCGATATTGAAGAGGCCGTTGTCGCCCCAGCCGTGCTCGTCGTCGCCGATCAGCTCGCGCGAGGAATCGGCCGACAGTGTCGTCTTGCCGGTGCCCGACAGCCCGAAGAAGATCGCCGCATCGCTTTTGTCGCCGACATTGGCCGAGCAGTGCATCGGCATCACCTTCTGCGGCGGCAGCACATAGTTGAGAATGGTGAAGACGCTCTTCTTGAACTCGCCGGCATAGGAGGTTCCGGCGATCAGCACCATGCGGCGGCTGAAATCGACGGCGATGATGGTGGGCGAGACGCTGCCGTGCCGCTTGGGGTCGGCCTTGAAGCTCGGCAGGTCGATGATGGTGAAGTCCGGCGCGAAATTGGCGAGACCGTCGGGACCGGGATGGATCAAGAGGTGGCGGATGAACATCGAATGCCAGGCGAATTCGGTGACGATGCGCACCGAGATGCGATGCGCCGGATCGGCGCCGCCCCACAGATCCTGGACAAACAGCTCCTTGCCCTTGGCGAACTCCATCATGTCGGCATGCAGCGCCGCGAAATGCTCCGGCGACAGCGCCTTGTTGTTGTCCCACCAAACCTTGTCGGCGGTTTCGGCATCCTTGACGATGAACTTGTCCGACGCCGAACGGCCGGTGTGCTGACCGGTGAGCACGACGAAAGAGCCGCCGCGCGCCAGCACGCCTTCGTCATGGGCGATGGCGCGCTCATAAAGCCGGACCGTGCGAAGATTGCGATGAGCGGCCTTCAGCCCCTTGAACCCGTGCGTTTCCAGTTTTTCAGCAAAATCCGACATGCCGGTCCCTTTTTGGCTGGGCGTGAAAAAACTAGGTAGAGCTTTCTTTCATCGCAATGGATGGAAAGTGGATATTTATTTCTCGGATAGAGCCGGCAATTCATAGGGTCGCGATTGTCGCACGCCTGACAGATAATTGCGCAGACCAGGTGATCGTGTCGCGCCGCCAAATCGGTTATGACAGGATGCCATGAGTTTTTCCGAACCTGATCTCGAACGGTATGCACGCCATATCGTCCTGCGCGAGGTGGGCGGCGTAGGCCAAGCCAAGCTGCGCGACGCGCGGGTTCTGGTGGTCGGCGCCGGCGGTCTCGGCAGTCCGGTGATCCTCTATCTGGCGGCGGCGGGGGTCGGCACCATCGGCATCGTCGATTTCGATGCGGTCAGTCTTTCCAATCTGCAGCGGCAGGTGGCCCACCGCACCGCCGACATCGGCCGGCTGAAGACCGATTCCGCCCGCGATGCGGCCAGTGCCATCAATCCGCATGTGAAGATCGAGACCTATACGGCCAAACTGGATGCCGCCAATGGCGAGGAGCTGATCGGCCGCTTCGACATCGTGGCTGACGGGTCGGACAATTTCGATACGCGCTTCCTGGTCGCCGATGCCTGTCATCTGGCCGGCAAGACCTTGGTTAGCGCCGCCGTAACCGAGTTTTCCGGCCAGCTCGCCACCTTCAAGCCGCAGGGCCGGCCCTGCTACCGCTGCTTCATCCCCGCCCCGCCGCCGCCCGGCACGGCGCGGCCCTGCACCGAAG
>JBJKRM010000535.1:0-2865 GCA_046704685.1 Rhizomicrobium sp. | reverse complement strand
GGCCGTTGTCGGCGATGCGCGGCATGTATCCGAGCGGCGTCTTTTCCAGCACCGCGGGATTGGCGACGGAAGGACCGCCGGTTGCCGGCGGCAGGATCACCGGCGGCGGCGGGGGCGGCAGGACGCTCCGCTTGTCCTCCGGGATGGTGGGCGGAGAGGTCATGGCGGCCTGCTCTTGCGGCGAGAGTTCGGCCGGAACGATGCCGCCGGGCGGGGTCTCGTAGAGGGCGGGCGGTGGCGGCGGCGACGGGACTGCGGGCGGCGCGCCTTGGCTGATCTTGGGATGATGGATGGCGATGGTGACGATTTGGCGGCCGCCATCGGGATTGCCGAGAAACTGCACCGCAAGGCCGAGTCCGCTCAACAGCAGGATGACAGCAAGCCAGACGAGCCCAAGCACGAGGGCCCCGCGGTTCCCGGTCATGCTGTTCGCGGCCATGGCCCTATCGTAATGGCCGACATGGTTAGGTTCACGTTAACAGGCATCACAAATGCTTAAGGCAACGGGCCGGTCGCGCCGGCCCGCCGCCCAAAAACCGAGACCGTTGCCTAACGGGTATGCGTCGACTTGGCCTCAGCCATGCTGACCTTGCCGTTCAGCAGATCGAGGGCATAGCTGAGCTGGAAGTCTTTGACCTTCTTGCCGGCCGGCGGCCTGATGATGGTCTGGACCTTCTTCTTGACCGCATCCGGGTTGAGCAGGTGGCCGGGCAGATCGGCCTCGCTGGGACGCTCGATCTTCGGAATGTTCTCTTCCGAGCCCTCAGCGACCGCGATGTCCGGCACGATGCCTTCGGCCTGGATGGAGCGGCCGGACGGCGTGTAGTAGCGGGCCGTGGTCAGGCGCAGCGCGCCGCCGCCTTCGCCGAGCGGAATGATGGTCTGCACCGAACCCTTGCCGAAGCTGGTCATGCCGACGATGGTGGCGCGCTTGTGATCCTGCAAAGCGCCGGAGACGATTTCGGAGGCCGACGCCGTGCCGCCATTGATCAGCACCACGATCGGCTTGCCGTTGGTGATGTCGCCGGGCTTGGCGTCATAGCGCTGGGTGTCGTCGGGATGACGGCCGCGGGTGGAGACGATCTCGCCCCTGTTGAGCAGGTCGTCGCTGACCTCCACGGCCTGGTCGAGCAAGCCGCCCGGGTTGTTGCGCAGATCGATCACCCAGCCCTTGAGGCTCGGGCCGATCTGCTTCTTGAGCTCGCGCACCGCCTTTTCCAGGCCGCGATCGGTCTCTTCGTTGAAGGCGCTGATTCGGACATAGCCGACATCGCCCTCGCGGTGCCATTTGACGCTGTCGACATGGATAACGGCGCGGGTGAGCGTGACGTCGAAAGGCTTCTTCTCGCCCTGGCGCAGCACGGTGAGGGACACCTTGGTGCCGACCGGGCCGCGCATCTTGTCGATGGCATCATTGAGGCCCATGCCCTGAATGGAATCCCCGTTGATCGCCGCGATGAAATCGCCGGCCTTGATGCCGGCCTTGGCGGCGGGCGTGTCGTCGATCGGCGAGATGACCTTGATCAGGCCGTCCTGCATCGTCACTTCGATGCCGAGGCCGCCGAAGTCGCCTTTGGTCTGAATCTGCATGTCGGCGAAGGCCTTGGCATCCATGTAGCTGGAATGCGGATCGAGGCTGGAAACCATGCCCTCGATGGCGCCGTCCATCAGCTCGGAGTCCTTCACCGGACGAACGTAATTATCGCGCACCTTCTCATAGGCATCGCTGAACAGATCGAACTGTTTGTAAACGTTGCCGTTGTTGGCGCCCTGGGCCTGCGGCAGCAGACCGACGGCGGTGATGAAACCAAGTCCAATTCCGAGAGCAACCAACGCAAGGCGCTTCATTCTACTTTGCCTTCCTGAGCGCGACGGCGATGTAGGGAGCGGGGCTCATCCCTCGTCCGTTCTGTCGCAGTTCAAAATATAGTTTAGGCTCGTGGTCAAATTTCGACATTACACCTACCGGCTCTCCAGCGAGCACGTCATCGCCGGGGCGTACGTCGACGCGTTCCAACCCTGCCAGGATAACATGGTATGCATTGCCCGTTTTCAAGATCAAGACGCGGCCGACTTTGGGCATTCGCGAGGCGAAAATAATCTTGCCGTCGGCGGGCGAGATGACGGTAGCGGAAGGCCTTGTGGTGTAGGTGATGCCGGGCGCAGAGCTGCCACCGACACCATCCATCCCGCCGGGGTGGGACACCCCGACGACCGGCGGCAAAAGCCAGGCTCTGCCTGACTTTTGATGCGCAGCGCTGGCTGCGTTAACCGTAACGACCGCCTGGGACAACGGAGCCGCGTTCAACTGTGCCACCTTCCGAAGCAACGCCTGCAAGTTGCCGGCCTGCGCGGCAATCGTATCAAGTTTTCTCTTTAATTCTCCGTAACGGGTCGCGGCGGACACCGCTTCCAGCCGCTTGACGGCCAAAAGCTGGTCGAGATCGACACGCGCCTTGGCGAGATTCGCCGCGGTCCGGGCATCCTCAGCCCGCCGCTGGATCAGGGCGGTCCGGGTTTTCTGCAGATGGTCGACGCGCCGGGCCAGATCCGCGGCCTGATGGTAAATATTGGGTAAAGACGCCCCGATCAGCATGGCGCCGCGCGCGGCCGACAGGGCATCGCCAGGCCGCACCGCCATGGCGGGCGGCATGTCGTGCTGCAGCCGCTCCAGAACCGCGAGAAGCCGCGAGACCCGCACCCGGTCATGGGCGAAGCCTTGCGACAGCTTGGCGTATTCCGCCGAGAGCCGCGCCACATCGGAATCCAGCTTGATCTGCTCGCGCTCCAGCTGCTCCACGCGGGCCGCGGTGGCGACGAGGCGATGCTGCAACTCGGCGGCCTGCCGCGCCAGCGTCTCAGAAG
>JBJKRM010000534.1:0-4498 GCA_046704685.1 Rhizomicrobium sp. | reverse complement strand
ACCGGCGCTACCATATCCGGCACCCGGTGGAACAGCACTTTGCCGCGGCCCAGCTTCGCCGTGAAGGTGCCGGCGCCGACCCGCCGGTCATGATCGCGACTATAGCCGACAAATACATCGACATGGGGGCCGTCGACGAGCAACCCGTTGGCCAGCCGGCCTGGGGCCTGGAAAAAGCCGTCCATCACTTGACCGGTCGGAAGTCCGGCATAGACGGGGTGCGGCCGCAGGAAATACCAGTTCCCCATCCAGGGCGCGCGATAGCGGCCCACTTGCCCGTCATAGGAGAAAGCGCCTGCCGCCGCGAGCTGGCGCGCGACGCCGTCAGCCAGGCCATCCTCCTGCGGCAACAGCAACAGAGGCAGACCGGCCTTTGCTGCGGCCACCAGCTCGGTGGGAAGGGCGCCCGGGACCGGCGTCGCTTTGGCCTTCTTGTCGAGGCTGAACCCGGCATTGCCGCCCAGCTTCTGGCCGGGCGTCGACTGTTCGGTGAGCCCCGAGGAGATGACGACGTCATAATGCTGTGCTGCCGTGTAGTCTTCGACCACGACCCCAGGCAGCTTGTCGAGCTGATCGCGTAGCACCGGCCAGACTCCTGTCAGCCCCACGCGAAGGGTGCGGCCCGCCACCGGCGCCCGCTTGGCGTCCGTCACCCAGATATCGCGCACCTGCGTGGCGCCCGGTGCGCTCGACAGCGAGAACTCGAAGCGATAGCGGCCTTCGCGGGACAGCGGCGGTGTGAGAAAGGCTTCTTTCACCAGGGCACTGAACTGTCCCGGTTGCAGGGCCGGTGCCGGCAGTATCGCCAACACGCTCTTGTGACCGGCCGGATCGGTCATCGCGAATTGCAGCTGTCCGGCGTCCGTCCGTCCGCTGTCGTTCAGCAGATAGAAATCGAACACGGCAGACTCGCCCAGCGCCGCCACCAGACTGCGTTGCTTGGCGACCGGCCGTATCGCCTGCAAGCTGGAGCGAATGAGGGCAGGGTCGCTCTTGAAGTTGCGCAGATTGTCGACAAGGCCCGAATGGTTGTCGATCGCTGTCGATTCCCAGCCGCTGATCACCGCATAGTCGACGGCGTCGGCGATGCGTGCATTCTCCATGTAGTTCTGCCAGCTCGCATAGCTTTTGCGGCCGATGGCGAGGAATAAGGCCTCGGTGGTTGGGAAGGCCTCGCGGAACCCCCAGCGGCCGAGGAATTTCTGGTACCCGGCTAGAATCTCCTTGTGGTCCTCGAGGTCGTAGCTCTTGCCGCCGCGCTGCAGGATGTCGGCCACCAGCAGTGTATGATTGTCGGGCACCGCACAGCCTTCCATCTCGCCGTATTCGACGATCTCGGGCCTCAAAACGTTGCGATAGGTGAAGTGCTGTGCGTCCTTGTAGAACCTGTCGTACCACTGGTCGCCGGCCCCCTGATGGTCGTCCCACCAATCGCCCCATGGTTCCTGGTCGGATCGGTGGAGCTTGGCATTGTAGGGCTCGTACCAGGCCTGCGCCGCGTGGAATTGCGGTGACGACATGCCGTCGTTCATCAGGATGATGCGGCTCTCGTCCTCGGCGCGCATCATTTTCATCACGTCCACCACCGTGGCATCGTTGAAATCCGCGTTGTTCTCGTTTTGCAGCGTCCAGTGGACGAGGCTGGGATGGCTGCGGAAGGCGCGCATCGAAGCGACAATCTTCGCCATCTCGTAGCGCTGGCAGAATTTGTCGGCCTCTGTCACCGGTGGCTGCATGATGATGCTGTGCTGGTCGACGCGCGTGCCGGCGGGAAGCCGGCCGAAGGCGAACTTGCCGCCGCCGGGCTCCAGGTCGCGCAATAGGCCTAGCCGGTCCTGCGCTGCCAGAACGTCCTCTTTGCCGGTGTTGCGATGGAAGGCAAGGCAGTTGAGCCCCAACGCCTTGGCCTGCGTGACCTCCTTGACGGCGAGATCGGGTGTTGGCCAGAGGCCATTGAGGCCCCAATAGCCCCAACTGATGGCGGAATACAGTTTGATGCGCCGTCCGTTCAGCACGAAATGGGCATCCTTGCCCACGCCTTTGGGTGCGAACCAGCGGAATCCGAAGCGCACGGTGCGCGTGGACTTGCCGTTCTGTCCTGCGAATTGCGCGTGCAGCCGATATAGATAAGGGTGGTCCAGGTCCCAGACCTCAGCCTTGGCGGCTTGCACGCGGAAGCGATAGGTAACCTTGGCCCCATCGATCTTGAAATCTACGAAGCGGGCTCGTGCCGCCAGCCGTTTGCCGAACTTGTTGCCGGTGATGGCGAACGACAGCCGCCGCCGCACTGCTCTAGCCTCTGCGATGTCCGGGGGCGTAGCAAACATCACGCTGACGTAGGCCTGCACCGTTCCGGATGCCGGCGTGTTCAGCACCCACAGATCATCGATGCGCGCGTCCATCGGGTGATTGCTGAGGGTGATGCCGCGATCCAGACCGCCGAAGCCATGACTGCGTTGGATTTTCAGCGCTCCCCAAGCGAGCGTGTCGCCATCCACCCAATCGTAACGGCCGCCCGGATTGGTGATGCGGATCGCCAGCACATTGCTGCCGCCGGGATTGGCTGCCTCGGTCAGGTCGCAGTCGAACGGCAGTTCCTCCAGGATGGAGTAGCCGACAAGCTTGCGGTTCAAATAGACCTCGGCCCGCTGTCGCGCGCCGCGGATATGCAGGATCAAGCGTCGCCCTTTCTGCGCCGCCGGAATCTCGATCTCGCGCCACCACCACGAAACCCCGATATAGGCCCCGTTCTGGGGCACCTTGTCGCTTTCGGCATAGGTGTATTCATCGAGCGTGTAGGAGCGCGTGCCGAAAGCGCCCCAGTAATGCTGCTCGACCGTGCTCGGCAGCGTCACGGCAATGCCGTCGCTCGCGCCCAACGCGTTCCACCCGCCGGTCGGCGGATTGGTGGGAAGCTTCGCCAAGTCGATGTTCTCGGGCAGATAGATGGTGTCGTTCTGCCAAGCTGCTTCTCGGTCGAGCCACACCCGCCAGCCCTCATCGGGGATGACGACACCATTGCCGGCCAGTTCCGCGCTGCTCGGCGCCCCGGCAGCCCCTTTGGTGAAGAGGGCGGCGGCAATTCCGGTTGAACCGGTCATGCCGACGAAGTCGCGACGGTTGATCGTCACCGGATGCTCCATAATGAAGGGGCGCGTGTTCGGAGCGGCGAAGCTGGTGTGCTCATCGGTCCCTGTCCCTTGCGCGCTCTGAACAGCGGTCCCTTTATATTAGGGCTGATCATCAACTGCCCCATTGTTGCGTTACCACATCTGATCTAAAGTGAGCAACATAGAACATAACACACCAAATGCGATCAATTCCGAACAGGAGTGGTTGCGCATGGTGCTGCGCCGCGGCGCACCAGGGAAGGGCAGATTCATGAGCTTTTTTCGCACATTGCGATGGCTTCCCCTCGTCGTCCTAGTGTGCGCACAGATCAGCCCCGCCGCCAAGGCGCAACGTCCTGATCCTCTGCTGCAGGGGTTCCGCCATCCGCCGGAAGCAGCCAAGCCGCGGGTGTGGTGGCACTGGATGAACGGCAATGTCACCAAAAACGGCATCCGCCTTGACCTCAGTTGGATGCATCGCGTCGGCATCGGCGGTGTCGATTGCATCGATGCCGCCATCGACACGCCGCAGGTGGTCAAGAAGCGCCTCGTCTACATGACGCCGGCCTGGAAGGATGCTTTCCGCTTCGCCGTGAAGACCGCCGACAAATACGGCATGAAGTTCTCCATCAACTCCTCGCCGGGTTGGAGCGAGACCGGTGGTCCCTGGGTTACGCCGCAAGACGCCATGAAGAAGGCCGTGTGGAGCACCACGGTGATCGACGGCGGCAAGCCTTTCCACGGCATCCTGCCGCAACCGCCCAGCAACCCCGGCCCTTATCAGAATGTGCCGCTGCAGGGCGCGACGCCCAAGGTGGCGGCTCTCCACTTTTATCGCGACGCGCTGGTTCTGGCCTACCGTCAGCCCATTGCACCGGCG
The DNA here is from genome assembly GCA_046704685.1 of Rhizomicrobium sp. Taxonomy (GTDB): domain Bacteria; phylum Pseudomonadota; class Alphaproteobacteria; order Micropepsales; family Micropepsaceae; genus Rhizomicrobium. Next base: position 508 of record JBJKRM010000534.1, on the reverse strand, counting down.
CAAGTGGACTCCGCCTCATCGAATGGCGGTCACATCGACTCTGCGATGTTGTCGAATGGCGATCTCGCCAAGGGCGTCAGGCTGAAGCCGCCCGCCGACGGCAAGGACGTCTGGGTGCAGGTGGCATTCGAAAAGCCGTCAACCATCCAGGGCGTGACCCTAGGGGCCTCGTCGCCCTCCGGCATCGGCTACCGGGTGCGTGTGGAAGCCAGCAACGACGGCAAGGTCTGGCACCATGTGGCCGACATTCCGCAATCGGCCCAGCTGCAACGGTTGATGTTGATCCAAGAGACCGCCGCCTTCGCACCGGTGACGGCGCGCTTCATGCGCGTCGTGTTCGTTCCCGCCCCGGCCTTGTCGAACAGCTACCGTCCTTATGCGCCGGCGCCGGGTTACGCCGGTACGCGGCCGGCTATTCCGCCGCGCAGCTATCAACTGGTCGAACTTGTGTTCCACACCGCGGCGACGATTCAGATCGCCGAGCAGAAGGCGCAGTTCGCTGCTGCAC